>JAFRUW010000076.1 GCA_017438675.1 Oscillospiraceae bacterium
ATGAAGAGAATAAGAATAAGTGCGGCAAGCAGCCTGCGGGCAATGGATGAGGTTCTTGTCATTGGTTGGCAACTCCTTTGATCAGATAATTGTTCAACACGCCTGCGGCAGTGTCAGTAAAAAACCGCAGGGCATTCCGGCGGGAAACGGCCGTTTAATACAGATTTAAAATATAATACCCCTTTGGAAAAATCAACGTTCTTTCGATAACAATAATTGGCTGATCCGCTTAAAACAATAAAGACTGCGCGATCTTGCCTGACAGCGCCGTCCCGCTTTGCGGCCTGAGTTTTGAACACTGATTACGGCCTGCAATTCGTTATTGCGACAGCAGCTTTGTCCAGGTGACTCTTCCCACCGATCCGTCAACGGCGATGCCTGCCGACTTTTGGAAGCTCTTTACTCCGGCAAGGGTTTTTGTGCCGAAATCGCCGTCGGCTTTTCCGCAGCTGTGACCGTAACCATTCAGCAGTATCTGCAGCGCTTTTACTGTCCGCCCGCGGCTGCCCTTCTTCAGTACAGGCAACTGTACGCTGACTGAGTTTCCCGATTTTTCCGCATCTGTGTATGCTGAGCTTGTGACCCTGGACGGGCTTTTGTACCTGGGTCTGTAAGCGCCGAGGACGCTGCTCACGCTTCGGGATCTGCACATGACCGCACCGCCGTTGTCCGCGCTTGCTGTGCCCGTGTTACCCTCTATGCAGGTCACCCTGTCCCCTGAAGCGCTTTCGCACAGGCCGATATGCTCGGCGGAGCTGTCTGAGTTGAAGTTATAAAGGATAAGGTCGCCGGCCTTGAAGCCTCCCGTGACCCACAGCCCGTTTTTCTTCGCGTAATTCATAAGCGCCGTGCAGCTTGCGGTTTTGTTCCCGCCGTAAAACAGCTCCTTTGCGCCGCACTCCTTGAACAGCCACCATATAAACACGCAGCACCACGGATAGGACGTGCCCGAAACGGCCCTGCCGTAGTATTCGGTGTTGTATTTAACGGTGTTTGACCCGGCGGGGTATTCCGTTACCCCCATCTGGCTTTTCGCAAGGGCCAGTATTTCGCTCACGGTACAGCTCATGTCATTCACCCGACCCTTCAGCGCCGTCCCGGGACCGGGGAAGGGCGGACCTGTCGATCCTTCCCTCGGTGACGATGTAGGACACCACTGACGAAGCGGCGACGACAGCTCCGGCAATTGTGTTGATCACGCCCTCATCCACCCCGAAAACAAGGGCAAGGCCGGTAATCAGACCGGCTGCCGCCGCCCAGAACTTCCTGCTTGAAAGCTTAGACAGAAATCGCATTCACATTCCTCCTTGCTGACTGCAACTAAACCTGTTTTTTTGCGTCTAAACAATTAAACGGCTGTTTTTTGCCGTTTAATATTGGGAATGAACGGACGTTAAATTGCTCTGTTCCGTGCAATTTTTCTGTCACGCTGTTGATTTGTTTATGAAAAATTCAAAATGTCCACGGGGCAATGCAGTTGACAATCAGTAGACAAACATATTATAATGGATACGGAAAATCTATACACGAGAGGTATTGCCGTGAATTACATAAACGCGATTCTGGATGAAGTTAAAAAGGCCGTGTCCGGCAAGGATCAGGCGCTTATATGGATAATGACCGCCATCATTGCAAAGGGGCATATTCTGCTGGAGGACATGCCGGGTGTGGGAAAAACCACGGCGGCGCTGGCCTTTTCGAAGGCGCTGGGCCTCTCCTACGGCAGGGTGCAGTTTACCCCGGACGTGCTGCCCTCCGATATAACAGGCTACTCCGTCTACCGCAAGGAGACGGGAGTCATGCAGTATCAGCCCGGCGCGGTGCTTTGCAATCTGTTCCTGGCCGATGAGCTTAACCGCGCCACTTCCCGCACCCAGTCGGCTCTTCTTGAGGCCATGGAGGAGGGACAGGTGACGGTGGACGGCGTATCCCACAAGCTGCCGGAGCCCTTTATCGTTATCGCTACCCAGAACCCCACGGGAGCCGCCGGAACCCAGCTTCTGCCCGATTCCCAGATGGACCGCTTTACAATCAGACTGTCACTGGGTTATCCCGACCCCAAGGCGGAGCGTGAAATGGTCATGAACAGACTGAGCGGCAACCCTCTTGACGATGTACGCCGTATCGTTACCGGGGAACAGCTTATGGAGATGCAGAAGGCGGCCTCCGCGGTATATATCAAGGGTGAGATAATCGACTATATCGTCAGTCTTTCCGGCGCCACGAGGAACAGCCCTCTGATTGCCCGGGGAGCAAGTCCCAGGGCGACCCTCGCCCTTACGAACATGTCAAAAGCCGTGGCATACGTTCAGGGCAGGGACTATGTTGTTCCCAAGGATGTAGTTACGGTGTTCGACAGGGTGGTGGGCCACAGACTCCTTCTGTCCTCAGCTGCGGAATCGAGAGGGCTTACTGCCAAAGCGGTGATGGAGGAGATTCGGAAGAACACCAGACAACCGAAGGTATAACCATGGCAAAAAACAGGATCATTTACCTTTTTTCTCTTATAACAGCCATTATTTTCTATATCGACTATCTCGGATGGATCTCGGCGTACGCTCTTGCGCTTGTACTGATCCTTCCGCTTTTGTCGTTGCTTTTAAGCCTTCCGTCGCTTGTTAAACGAAATGTAAACGTGGCGGTGAAGGGCGTATGCAGAAGGAATGAGGAAAACAATATTGAGTTTTCCGTGGACGGGGGCTGGTTCGGCTACAGCCCGCTGTGCAGGCTGAAGGCTGTGCTGACGGATCATCTGGGCGACTCGAAGACAGTGTATGAGGTGGTGACGGTAAAAGGCAGGTCAACCACGCTGCCCATTGATACCCGCCACTGCGGAGTGTTTGACTGCGCCGTGTCAAAGGCGTATTTTTACGATTATCTCTGCCTGTTCAGGTTTAAGGCAAAAACGCCAAAGAGGGTCACGGTGACGGTGGCTCCGACGCCTGTGTGTCCCGTGCCGGTACCGGATATGACGGCCTTTACCGCAAAGGTGCTGATCCCCAAGCCCGGCGGCGGCTTTTCCGAGGTTTACGAGACAAGAGAGTACAGGCCGGGGGATCCCATCAACACTCTCCACTGGAAGCTGTCGGCAAAAACCGACAAGCTCATAATCAGGGAGGCCATGATCCCCGAAAAGCTGACCGTGATCGTCACACTTGACCTCACAAAGGACAGGACACGTTACGATATGACGCTGGACAGGCTGAGATGGGTCTGTGAGGAGCTCTTAAAGCATGAGATCCCCCACAGCGTATGCTATCTCGGCCCGGACGACGGCGCTCTCCATACGGAAAAGGTGACAGACTCCGACGATCTGAAAAGCGTCCTTGCCGGGCTTATGCTGAAGCCGATCCCCATGGACAGGGAGTCTTTGGAGTCCCGCTCCTTCCCGGAGGCGGACTGGCGCTGCCACATCCTTCTTAACGGAGGTGGGGCGGAGTGAAAAAACGCGAGACACTTTTCGACTGCATTGAAGCGTTTTTGTTTTCTGCGGCCCTTTCCATCGGCAATCTGTTCTGCCTGATAACGGCCTTTAAAATCCCGGTCGATGCCGGCGCCCTTGCCTGGTCCTGCATATTTGCCGCAGCGATCTGCGCCTTTGTTTTCGCTAAGGACAAGATCCGCATAACGAAGATCGCCGTATTTCTGATACTTACCGCCGTACTGATGCTGTATAACAGGCAGACTATCAGGGACGGTTTCTGGATCGCTGCCCGGAGAGTCGGCGACGTGTATTCCGAAGGGTATCAGTGGCACATCGATTTCGGCTCGGCAGCCTCTTCCGGATTCGGAAACGCCACTGGGTTTATGGCGGCGGTGGGTGTTCTGATCTGCGCCGTTTCGGCCTGGTCGGTCTGCGGGAAGCATCAGCTCTGGGTGCTTTGCGCAGTCAGCGCGGCCCTTCTGGTGCCGTGCCTGCTGGTTATGGACTACCCGCCGGCGGTATGGGCGGTGGTGCTTCTCACCGTCACTTATGCCATGCTTCTTCTGACCCAGTCGAGAAGAAAAGCCGGGGCAGGGGGCAGGCACGGACTTGCCGCCGGGCTTCTTATCCCGGTGCTCGCCGCCGCCCTTGTTGCCGTCGCGGTCCTGAATCCGGCGGAATACGTGAGATCGAAGCGCATGGAGGATTTCAGCGAAAGGTTCAGGCAGGAAATACAGAAATACTTTGTTATAAGACAGAACCAGTCAACTGGAATGTTCGATTTTGTATCTCCGCTCACCGCCTCCACACTGGGAACGTACGCATGGAATTCCGACACCGGGGAGGTGGATCTTTCCGGCCTCGGCCCTCAGATGAAGGACGGCCGGCACGTTATGGACGTCTCATTCCCCCGCAGCGGCCCTCTGTACCTGAGGGGCAACGCGCTGGGCAAGTACTCGGATAACGGATGGCACGCCTTTGACGAAAACGATTACGGCGGAATTACCGTTCCGGATAAGGTGTGGGAGACGGTCCTGCAGACGGAAAGCGAAGTCAAGGTCCTGACAGGCAGAAGGAGCGAGGTTATGTATCTGCCTTACGTTCCAACATCTCTGCCCGAAGGCGCGGCCCCGTATTTTGACGCCTATGTGAAGAACACCGGCGGGACCCTTGACTACACCGTGCCGGTTTCCGTTACGGCTCAGTATATGGATATCTGGAGCAATACCGAAGCCTACGACAACTTTGTTTGGGAATATTTCACTCAGGTTCCGGATGAGACAAGGGACGCTCTGGAGGACATAGTTTCGGAGCTCACGGATATTTGCGCCGAGACCGGCAGACCGGAAACCGAAGTGGTCCGTGAATACGTTATGAATTCCGCGAGATACAGTCTGAATACCTCCCGTATGCCGGAGGGAGAGGAGTTTGTAAGCTGGTTTTTAAATGAGAGCGACACCGGCTACTGCGTTCATTTCGCCACCTCCGCCGCCGTGCTGCTCAGATGCATGGGAGTGCCGGCGAGATATGTGAACGGCTATATGGTGAATTCCGACGCCGGGAAATGGACGGAGGTCACTCAGGACAATGCCCACGCCTGGGTCGAATACTATTCCGCAGGGTACGGCTGGCATATGCTTGAGGTCACGCCATCCTCCGGCGACGGTGAGACGGGAGATCCGGAATACGAGCCGGAGCTTACGGAGCAGGAGCCCCGTCCGGAAAACGAGGTAAACGCCGACACGGAGAACCGCGAAGAAGAGGATAAAAGGGAAGATACCCAAAAGGAACCTGAAGAGGAAAAGAAGGAAAACAGCATTCTTCTCAGGATCATTATCCCGATTCTCATTGCGGCGGCGGTTATTGTACTCTGGAATGTGGGCGCTCGAAGAATCAGGCGGCGTATCCTTAACAGGGGCACGACAAACGAAAGGGCCATTGCCCATTACCGCCATTCGGTGTTTATGTCGAGGCTGCGCCGGGAGAGCGTTCCGGAGGAGATCGAGGAGATAGCCCTGAAAGCCCGGTTCAGCCAGCATGTTACCGACGGTGAGGAGCTGGGCAGGATCACGGCTTATACAAAGGAACTGACGGACGCGCTGCTGTCCGACGGCAATGTCTTAATGCGACTTGTGTACAGATTCATCTTTGCGCTGTGACGGAGAGACTTTTGAAATGAAATAAACATGTTTTGCAAAATCACCTCTTGAAGCGGGACGAATGTTCTGTTAAAATGTGGGATAAAGCAAAATTTGGTAAGTATTGGCTTGTTGAGTTTTAAGTTTTGATCGGGGCTGGGGTAAACTTATCAGTTTGCCGCAGTCCCGTTATGTATGTGCTGTTATGAATGAAAAGATTTTAAGCAGAAAAAACGACAAGGCCGTCCACCTGAAAAAGCTGGGTTCGGACAGCGGATACCGCAGGGAAAAGGGCGCTTTTTTCTGTGACGGCGAAAAGCTCCTTGAGGAAGCCGTGAAAAACGGTGCGGAGATCGAAATGGTGTTCGCCTGTGATGAGCTGTCGGTGACCGTACCGGATAATGTGCCCGTATATGAAACGTCCTATGACGTTATAGAGAGCATTTCCCCCATGAAAACGCCTCAGAAGGTTGTATTCTCATGCCGGAAAAGGCCGCCCTCCGGGATAAAGGGAGGCGGAAGGTATATTGTCCTCGAAAACCTTCAGGATCCCGGAAACGTGGGTACGGTGCTCCGGACGGCGGGCGCAATGGGCATAGACGGTGTAATCCTTGTCGGCGCCTGCGCAGATCCCTATAATCACAAGGCTGTAAGGGCCTCCATGGGCGCGGTATTCCGCGTACCGTTTTGCAGTGCCGACCTTGACAGCCTGGGGATGATCCTCCGTGACAACGGCCTGAAGCTTTACGGCGCGGCTCTTGCCGATGACTGCATCGACATCAGGGACGTTGACTTTAATGACTGCGCCGTCGCCATAGGAAGCGAGGGGCAGGGCCTGTCCCGGGAGCTTCTCGACATGTGCTTAAGGAAGATAATAATCCCCATGGATGAGAGATGCGAATCTCTGAACGCCGCCGCGGCCGCCGCGATGATCATGTGGGAGATGGCAAGACAGAAACAGAAATGAGTAAGCGCAGACTGAATCGACATGAGCCGTTCAGTTATCGCTTGCTAAAGGAGTGGGATTTATGTCTGCACTTAAATACTGGATATGGCTGTCCGAGCGCAGGGGCATTGGTGCCGCCACGGCGCACAAATTGCTTGAAGCCATGGGATCGCCCGAAAACATATACTTTGCCGACGCGGACGACTATGCCCGGGCCGGGGTCAAGCAGCGGGATATTTTCCAGCTCATGGACAAGAATATGGAAGGTGCCCGCGCGATAATGGAGAGATGCCATGATGAGAACTGGCGCATTATCTCCGTTGAGGACGCCGTTTATCCCGACAGGCTTAAGAACATATACGACGCCCCGCTGGTGCTGTATGTCAGAGGGAGACTGCCGGCCATGGATGAGGAAGCGGCCGTCGCCATCGTGGGAACACGAAAGTGCTCGCCTTACGGCATAAGGTGTGCCGAGCAGATCGGATATGAGGTCACCAAGGGCGGCGGACTGATCGTCACCGGCCTTGCCAGAGGTATAGACACCGCCGCCGCCTGGGGAGCCCTGAGGGCCGGCGGAAAGGTCATCGGCGTTCTGGGCTGCGGCCTTGACGTGGTTTACCCGCCGGAGAACAAGTCAATAATCGACGACGTTGCCGCCGTGGGAGCCATAGTTTCGGAGTATTCGCCGGGCACCCCGGCCTACGCCGCCAACTTCCCCGCAAGAAACAGGATCATCAGCGGCATGGCGCTGGGCGCGGTTATAATAGAAGCCCCCAGGCACAGCGGCGCCCTCATCACCGCCGCTCACGCCCTGGAGCAGGGGAGAGACGTGTTCGTCGTACCCGGGAATATCGACGCAGAGGCGTGCTTCGGTTCCAACCGGCTCCTTCGTGAAGGCGGTATTCCAATAATGAACGGATTCGATATTCTGGAGGAGTACAGGGAAGCATATCCTCAGAAGCTGGGTATTGCAAAACCCCTGAAAATGACCCCGCCGGAAGAGGATCTCATACAGGACGTCATCGAGAAACAGACCGAGCCACGACAAAAAGAGTCAAAAAAAGTGATTGACAACAGTGATACACTGGAATATATTGGCTCTGAGAAGCAGGAATCCGAACCCGAACCGGATCTGGAG
>JAFRUW010000077.1 GCA_017438675.1 Oscillospiraceae bacterium
AAGGCTCTTTTGCAAGAAGCAAAAGAGCCTTTTTATTTGGGTTCCGCCTCCATGATGTCGGCTTCACACCAAGGGGATTTAACATCCTCGGGCGAAATGAATTCGCCCTGCGGAAACTTGGCTTCGCCAAGTTTTACGGCGGACCCCCGCCGGGACTTTACTGAAAGTGCTCAGAAAAACGCCGCTGATTCACAGCGGCGTTTACTTTTTTTATATCGCAAAGCGTTCGGCGTACTCGTGGAAGTAATCGTCGTACTCCTGGGAGCGTTCCTCCTGAAGGTTTATGAGATACTCATGGGTGTCATAGGCGTCGGACTCAAGCTCGATCATGGCAATGGCGATGTTGGAGCAGTGATCGGAAACGCGCTCGCAGTCCGTTAAGAAGTCGTTGAACACAAAGCCCTGATTTATGGTGCAGAGGCCGTGCTGAAGGCGTTCTATGTGATTGAGCTTCATCCTGTCGCAGAGCTCGTCTATGTGCTCCTCAAGAGGCTCCACCCTCTTCGCCAGGTTGATATCGTGCTTTACAAATGTCTCCACCGTGAGGCGGACGATCTCGGACACGGCGGCTCTGATAACGTCCAGCTCGTGAAGGGCGTTTTCGGAGAACTTGATTTTCTTTTCATCGATCTCCTTTGCGCTTTCCGCCACATTCATGGCGTGATCGGAGATCCGCTCATAATCGGACAGTGTGTGAAGGAAAATGGAGACATCCTCGTTCTGCCTTTCGGTGAGCTCGCGGCCGGTGAGCTTGATAAGATAGGAACCCAGCTTGTCCTCGTAATTGTCTACCTCGTCCTCGATCTTTTCCACAGTTTCAAAGCCCGCTTCCGAATAGTCCATCATCAGCCAGAGAGCCGTATTGATGGCGTCCTTTGCCCGCTCCGCCATGTCGTTTATTGTCATGCGGCTCTGCTCGATAGCAAGGGCGGGGTGGTTGATGAATCTTTCCTCAAGCCTGACAGTGGGATCCTCTTCCTCTGTGAGGCGCTTTTCTGGGATAAGCAGCTCCACCACCGTCTCCAGCACGTCGGAGAACGGCATCAGGAACAGTACCATGGCGAATCTGAGGACTGTGTTTACAAATGCCAGGGAGAAGGGATTCATTACAGCCGTCATAAAGCTGAATTTGATTATTGCGTTCAGAATATAGAATACGGCGGCGCAGAACATTACGCCCACAACGCAGGACACAAGGTATACGAGAGCCGTGCGTTTGCCGTTGGTATTGGCGCCCAGGGCGGACAGGAGCACCGGCACCGACGCGCCGATGGCAACACCCATGAGCAGGGGGAGAGCAACGTCAAGTGTCATTGCGCCGGTAACGGACAGCGCCTGGATGATACCGACTGCAGCAGAGGCGGACTGAAGGATCGCCGTAAACAGGGCGCCTACAAGTATGCCCAGGAGGGGATTGGCCATTGAGGTGAGAGCGGAGGTGAACCACTCCTGATCGCCCAGGGTACTGACCGCGCCGCTCATTGTGCTCATACCGAACATAAGTACCGCAAAGCCCATGAGGATATCGCCCACATGCTTCCTGGACTTTTTCTTCGAGAACATCCTCAGTATGATTCCCACTACGGCGATGACGCCTGTCAGCGTTGAGGTGGAAAGCAGGCTGCTGATGCCGGAGGTGCCCTCGATATAGCTGAGACATATCACCCAGCCCGTGATGCTGGTGCCCAGGATGGCGCCCAATATAACGCTGATGGCCTGACGCACCTTCATCATGCCGGAGTTTACGAAGCCTACCACCATGACCGATGTGGCGCTGGAGGACTGGATGACAGCGGTGACGCCGGTGCCGAGAAGCAGTCCTTTAAGGGTGGTGTTTGAAAGGCGGTACAGCACAAGCTCCAGCTTGTTGCCGGCCACCTTTTTGAGCCCGTCGCCCATAAGCGTCATACCGAAAAGGAACAGCGCTATGCCGCTGGCAAGGGATATTACATTCGATACGCTCACAAAAATTCTCCTCTCTTTTTTGTGTAAATGTATTCTATCTCTGTCAGGTTAAATCTGTTATCCGCTGAATGTTAAATCAACGTTAAATGATTAAAAGCACTGTTTATCCCGGGGCTTTTATGATACAATATGAGTACAAAACAAAGGGGGGTGAACAATGTGATCTATCTTCTGGAAGACGATGACAGCATCAGAAAGCTCGTGATTTACGCGCTGGAAAGTCAGGGTTATGAGGCAGAGGGCTTCGATACCCCTTCAAAATTCTGGGCAGCCATGAATGTGAAGCTCCCCAGGCTGGTGCTCCTTGATATCATGCTCCCGGAGGAGGACGGGCTGTCAGTCCTGCACAAGATCAGGAACAGCGCAGCCGCCTCAAATCTTCCGGTGATCATGCTCACCGCCAAGAACACTGAGTTCGACCGCGTGCAGGGACTTGACAGGGGTGCTGACGATTATATTGCAAAGCCCTTCGGAATGATGGAGCTTATGGCCCGCATAAGGGCTGTCCTCCGCAGGACTGAGCAGGACAGCATGGTGGAGGAATTCAGCATCGGTCCTCTGTATCTCTGCCCCAAGCGGCATGAGGTTAAGGTGGAGGGCAGTCCGGTGATACTTACCTACAAGGAGTTCACCCTTCTCTGCCTGCTTGTCCAGAACCCCGGCATCGTAATGACCCGATCCGTCCTTATGGACAAGGTGTGGGGCCTCAGCGCCGAGCGGGAAAACCGCACGCTGGACGTACATATCCGCACATTGAGGGCAAAGCTGGGACCTGCCGGCAGGCTGATCGAAACTGTCCGCGGTGTGGGTTACAGAGTCAACGGAGAAGTGAAATGACGAAGAAGATATTCCTCAATACGTTTTTGGTGGGAATGGCTGTCCTGATACTTTGCTCCGCCATGTTCTTCGGCCTTCAATATCGCCAGAATGTGGACGGAACATACAACAACCTGAAGGAAAACTCCGCATACGTGGCAAACGGCATCGCCATATCCGGCGAGGATTACCTGAAAACCATTGACGGAAGCCTCGGTATAACCTGGATCGACGAAAACGGAACCGTCCTTTTTGACAGCAGCGGTGACAGCGGGCCGGCCGATCCCATGGATCTCCCCGAGGTCAGGGACGCCTTCGGCGCCGCCGGTGAAGGCATGAGAGAGACGGACTCAAAGGGCGTCACCGCCGTCTGCTACGCCGTCCGCCTTGATGACGGCACGGTCCTCCGCCTGTCGGACACCTCCGGGGCGGCTATGGCGGCTCTCAAGGCCGTCAGCCCTGTCTTATGGGTGTTTGTCCTCGTTCTGCTCCTCTCCCTGATACTGGCATTCCGCGTGGCAAAGGACATCCTTCGCCCGGTGAATTCCCTGGATCTGGACGCGCCGGACGTATCCTCCACATATCCGGAGCTTGCCCCGCTGGTGGAGAGGATACAGGAACAGAACCTCACCATCAGGGATCAGATGAATGAGCTGTACAGCCGTCAGAAGGAGTTTTCCGCTCTTACCGACAGTATGAGCGAGGGCTTTGTCCTCATCGACATGCGTGGGAGCATTTTAAGCGCCAACAGCAGCGCCCTCAGCCTGATGGACAACGCCGAGATCGGCGGCGACCTGTTCAAGTACACGGACGATGAGATAGG
>JAFRUW010000078.1 GCA_017438675.1 Oscillospiraceae bacterium
AGACCCAGTTCGGAAGCGGGAACATTGCTGTACGGTTTTGCCGAAAGGATGATGAATCGTGTCGTTTTGCCGGAAATAATAGATGCTCCGGTAGTTGAGATATTTTCCGTGCGGATTCCCTTGTATGCGATATTTGTCACAAGCTGTTCAAAATCGGCAGTATCGCGTACATAGATTATCGGTATCCTGCCTGCACCGGACTCGTACATCTCGATCTTCAGTGAATCGGGAGCTGTGAACTCAACCGGGCGTGCGGCACAGACCCTTTCATTTATCGCCTTTGCAGCACCGGTCTGTCCGGCATATTCTATCACTCTTTCCCGGAAACCGAGAAATGTAGTATCCGGTTCTCATATCTCCGGTGCTCCGTCAAATCTGTTGGCTGTATATTCATCGAATATCTTTCGTTCCTCATCGGTAAGACCGTATTTTTCGGCTATAAAGTCCAAAGTCATATCATTTACCTCCGAAGCTGTATTTTTCACTTTCTGACATTTTCTTATGTCATCGACCGTTTATATTTTTAAAATTCCGAGCGTTGGATTTGTAGAGATTTTTGAAAACCTTGTAATTGCGCTCATATATTTCCTTTTTCCCGGAATCGGGAACATATATATGATTGACTTTTACAAGCCGGCGCGCAAGTTCAAGCACATCTTCGCCTCTGATACCTGCAGCGACAACGAGAGCTGTTCCGATCGCGCCGACCTCCTGAGGGTTGCTGACTGTTTCTATCTGTCTGCCCGTAATATCTGCCAGCATCTGACAGGTGACGGGCGACAAAGCACCGCCGCCGACAAATCTGATCGTATCGGAAGTTTTCACCTTTTTCTCTTCGCATTCCAGCAGCCAGCGCAGGTGATAACAGATCCCCTCCAGGACCGCACGGATCATATCTCTCTTTCCGTTTTCAATCCTTATATTGAAAAACATTCCTCCTGCATTGGAATCCTCAAACGGGCATCGGTTACCGTGCATCCATGGGGTAAAGATCACGCCGTTTGCTCCCGGAGGAGACTTTCTGACCTCTTCGGACAGATAATCATAGAGACTGGTATATTTGCTTTCGATATCATCTGCCACCGTGACTTTATTCAGATAAACGCCTATCTCATCCAGCGCAAGATGATTCATGACCCATTCAAAGCATTTCCCGGCTGTTTCCAGTTCCGCGTAATAATTGAAGTAACCGTGTTTGGCGGACAGAACGCCCGTTATCATGGCGTTGATATCGACGGTCTGATGATCCATGAATGTCGATACCCAACCCGAGGTCCCGACATAGATATGCGTGTCTCCCGGCGTTGTGCATCCTGCTCCGATATTGACGAATGTAGTGTCGCCGCCGCCCCCGAAAACCGAGGTGCCTTCAGCGAGTCCAAGCTCCTGAGCCGCTTTCTTTGTGAGACCGCCGACCAGATCTGTGCAGTCGATGATCTCGGGCATATGGGCGGGATCCACTTTATACATTTTCAGAAGGCCTTTGTTCCAGCCTTCCCTTCCCCTGCGCGTATCATAAAGGAAAGTTGCAAAGGCTGTATCGGCTGTCCTAACGATCCTGCCGGTACAGCGTGATACAAGATACTCGCTGATATCCAGCCATTTATAAATTCTTTTGAAAACCTCCGGCTCGTTTTTTTCTACCCATTTGTACTTCCATACCGGATCCTTTGCGCTGGTCGAGCCGGCATAATTGACAAGGAGATTCCGCACAAGCTTGTAAAGGCTGCATCCGGAGACCTTGATGATGCCGCGTCCCATACATTCCTTGTATTCTTTATAGCCCTTCTGATCAAGATAGTTCATCGGACGCCTGAGGGCGCTGCCGTTCTCATCGACAAAAACCGATCCCTGCATCTGTGAGCAGAACGCCAACCCTTCTATCTCTTGGGGCTTTATACACGATTTTTTTAACACATCACGCGTAGTCGAGCACAGCGCCGCCCACCATTCCTCCACATCCTGTTCCGCGCCTCCGTTGTCGGAAATGTAAAGTCCGTACTCGGCAGAA
>JAFRUW010000001.1 GCA_017438675.1 Oscillospiraceae bacterium
GGGAAAAAGCAGTCCGTTGCCGCGCTGTTTAACCGGGACACGGAAACAAGCATTATGGCGGAGCTTCCCAAGGGCTTCAGGAAGATCGTTTTCACCACCGGCGAAAAGCCCGTTATCAAAAGCGGCTATGTGACGCTTCCGCCCCTTACGGGCATGGTGCTTGTAAAGAGCAAGGTCAAGGATTAATACGGGAACACACTGCGTTTTCCAAGAGATTACAGATTAAAAACGGCAAAAAAGTTGTTGACAAACATCGCGGTATGGGGTATAATACTTTTTGCCTGTTATGGCGGCATAGCTCAGCTGGCTAGAGCATTCGGTTCATACCCGGAGTGTCATCTGTTCGAATCAGATTGCCGCTACCAAACCGGAACGGTTCTCCGTTCCGAAACGGCCCGTTGGTCAAGTGGTTAAGACACCGCCCTTTCACGGCGGTAACATGGGTTCGAGTCCCGTACGGGTCACCATTAAGTGGTTAGTGGGATGTTTCTCCTGCTAACCACTTAGTACTAAAGTAAACGATGCGGCAGTGACTGTTGTTTGTCGTGTCAATAGGGAGGCTTAGCTCAGCTGGCTAGAGCGCATGCTTCACACGCATGAGGTCGACGGTTCGAGCCCGCCAGTCTCCACCACGAAAAAAGCACGCGAAAGCGTGCTTTTTTCAATGATATCCGTTTCTCCGCGGAACGGGTGATATATCATATAGGCGATTTCCTTCGTCGATCAAAAAAAATGCACCCCAGTCTGACCGGGGTGCATTTGTTGTTTCAAGCTGTTTAAAAATCAGTCTCTCTGGCCTCTCTTTTCCAGCTCCTTGAGAGCGTCCTTACGGGAGAGGTTTACGCGGCCGCGGTCATCGATCTCTGTGACCTTGACCCATGTTTCGTCGCCGATGTTCAGAACATCCTCGACCTTTTCCACTCTGCGGTTCTCCAGCTTGGAGATGTGGATCATGCCGTCCTTGCCCGGAGCCAGCTCGACGAAGGCGCCGATGGGCAGAATGCGGACGACCTTGCCCTTGTAGATCTTGCCTACCTCGGGAACGAATACGATGTTCTCAATGATCTTTTTGGCTGCGCGGCAGGCCTCGATATCCATAGCGGAAATGTATACGCTGCCGTCGTCCTCGATGTCCACCTTAGCGCCGGTGTCAGCGCAGATCTTCTGGATGACCTTGCCGCCGGTACCGATGACTTCGCGGATCTTCTCGGGATTGATCTTCATGGAGATCATCTTGGGAGCGGTGGGTGCAAGCTCCTTGCGGGGCTCGGAGATGACCGGGAGCATGATCTCGTCAAGGATCTGGATCCTGGCTTCTCTTGTGATCTCGAATGCGGACTTGATGATGTCGTAGGTCAGACCGTCATTTTTGAGGTCCATCTGGATGGCGGTGATGCCCTTCTTTGTGCCGCCCACCTTGAAGTCCATCTCGCCGTGGAAGTCCTCAACGCCCTGGATGTCGATAAATGTGGTCCAGTCGTCGCCGTCGCTGATAAGGCCGCAGGAGATGCCCGCGACGGGAGCGGTTATGGGAACGCCCGCGTCCATAAGGGCCAGTGTGGAGCCGCAGATGGAGCCCTGGGAGGTGGAGCCGTTGGAGGACAGAACTTCGCTGACTACGCGGATGGTGTAGGGGAAGTCCTCAACGCTGGGGAGAACCGGCTCAAGAGCCTTCTCGGCCAGAGCGCCGTGACCGTACTCTCTTCTGGAGGTGGAACGGCTGGGACGTGCTTCGCCCACGGAGAAGCTGGGGAAGTTGTAGTGGTGCATGTAGCGCTTGGACTCCTCTTCAAAGATGGTGTCCAGCTTCTGCGCTGCCGCCATGGTGTTCAGTGTGGCGATGGAAAGCACCTGAGTCTGACCTCTTGTGAACAGGCCGGAGCCGTGTACACGGGGAATGACGCCCACTTCGCTGGCAAGGGGTCTGATCTCATTCATGGCTCTGCCGTCAACGCGCTTGCCCTTTAAGAGCCAGTTCTTGACGACCTTCTTCTGGATCTTGTATGTCATTTCCGGGAACTGAAGGGTCAGCTCGGGGTAATCCTCGCCGAACTCCTCGAAGATCTCGTTTGTGACTTCGTTGTATCTTTCGTCCCGGACGTTCTTGTCGTCGGTGTCCATGCAGTACTCGACCTTCTCGTAGTACTTGTCCACGATCATGTTGAACAGTTCCTCGTTGAAGGAGGCGTGCTCATAGGTGAACTTGGGCTTGCCGATTTCCGCCACCATCCGGTTGATGAGGGCGATGACGGGCTTGATCGCCTCGTGAGCGGCGATAATGCCGTTAAGCATTACGTCTTCGGGGATCTGGTTGCCGCCGGCCTCGATCATGACGATCTTCTTCTCGGTGGCGGCGATGGTGCAGTACATCTCGCTTGTCTCACGCTCTGCGGAGGTGGGGTTGATGAGGTACTTGCCGTCCTTGTAGCCCAGGCCCACGCCTGCGATGGGGCCGTTAAAGGGAACGTCGGAGATGGAAACCGCTGCGGATGCGCCGATCATAGCGGCGATCTCAGGGGAGCAGTCGTGATCCACTGCCATGACCAGGCACTCGATGACCACGTCGTTTCTCAGGTCGGCGGGGAACAGGGGGCGCATGGGCCTGTCGATCATACGGCTTGCCAGGATGCCTCTCTCGCTGGGTCTGCCCTCACGTCTCAGATATCCGCCGGGGATGCGGCCCACGGCGTACAGCTTCTCCTGGAACTCAACGGACAGGGGGAAGTAATCGATGCCGTCCTTGGGTCTTGCGGAGGCGGTGCAGGTGACTAAAACGGTGGTCTCACCGTAGGTCACCAGAACTGCGGCGTTTGCCAGCTCCGCCAGCTTGCCGACTTCCATGGTCAGCGGGCGGCCTGCCAGCTCCATGGAATACTTCTTGTAATTGGGGAATTCTCTTCTTGTGATTATCATTTCATACTCCTTTTAGTTTTTTTACCGTAAAGGAGCCTGAAACCCTTAGCACTTGAAAACAAGCCTGCCTTTTCCGCCAGACGCATTTTCAACTGCTAATTGAGTTATGCGGCTCCCTCGGTATTTTGTTTTAGTTTTGCCCGGAAAGGGCGTTTTCATGTGGGTTCGGCTGAAACCTGACCGCGTATTAACACGCCGAATGGACGGGGAAAAATCCCCGTCCATCGAAATGACTTACTTTCTGATACCGAGCTTTGCGATACATGCTCTGTAACGCTCGATGTCCTTCTTTGCCAGGTAGTCCAGCAGGCTGCGGCGCTTACCGACCATCTTCAGAAGGCCGAGACGGCTGTGATTGTCCTTGTGATGGATCTTCAGGTGAGCGGTGAGCTGCTCGATGCGCTTTGTGAGGATAGCGATCTGAACCTCGGGAGAACCTGTGTCAGTGTCGTGAGTGCGGTTAGCTTCGATAACCTGGGTCTTTTCGTCTTTTGTGATCATGATGAATCATCCTTTCTGTTATTTCTATACCCGCTGTCTGAGAATCGGGCGGAAAGGGCCCGGTTTTTTTTACCGGCTTTATCCCGAATCTAAGCCCAGGGGCACAAGCTTTTATATATTAACACATTCTTTCCCGCTTGTAAAGTAAAAGTTTTCCGATTTTTAAGAAGTTTTTCCGGATTTTTGCGCCGCGCCCGCATTCATTGTGCGGCTTTGCAAAAAATCCCACCGGTGAGTGCCGATGGGATTTTGCGCTTAACCTCTCTCCGCGAGAGGGATAAATTCGTTCTTCTGTTTGATGGCCTTGTAGGCTGGGCGGATGATCTTGTTGGGGTTGTAGACCTCCTCGATCCTGTGGGCGCACCAGCCGGAAATGCGGGAGATGGCGAACAGGGGGGTAAACAGCTCCTCGGGGATGCCCAGCATGGTGTAGACCAGGCCGGAATACATGTCCACATTGGCGCAGATGGGTTCTTCTCTGCCCTTTTCCGCGAAGATCTGGGGCGTAATTTCCTCAACAGCCTCGTAGAGCTTGAATTCCTCCTCGAAGCCCTTCTTTTTGGCGAGATCCCTTGCCACGCCCTTGAGTATGACGGCTCTCGGGTCGCTGATGGTGTAGATGGCGTGACCCATGCCGTAGATGAGGCCGGAGCGGTCGCCCGCTTCCTTTTTCAGAACGCGCTTCAGGAAGGCCTTTATTTCGTCGTAGTCGTTCCAGTCCTTGACGTCCTCCTTCAGGTGACGGTACATCTCGGCAACCTTCAGGTTGGCGCCGCCGTGACGGGGGCCCTTCAGGGAACCTACAGCCGCGGCAATGGAGGAATAGATGTCCGTGCCGGCGGAGGACAGGACGCGGCAGGTAAAGGCGGAGTTGTTGCCGCCGCCGTGCTCCGCGTGGAGGACCAGGCAGAGATCAAGGATCTTGGCCTCTTCACGGGTGAAGGTCTTGTTGGGGCGGATGGAGTACAGAAAGTTCTCCGCCAGAGAAAGCTCCGGCTGGGGGATGTGGAGGTACAGGCTCTCCTGATCGAAATAGTGCTTCTTTGCGGCGTAGGCGTGGGCCACGACCACAGGGCAGCGGGCAACAAGCTGCAGCGCCTGCTGGAGCTCCTTGGCGATACCCGTGGGCTCCGGGCTGGGATCGTAGGAATAAAGCGCCAGAATGCTTCTCTCCAGCTTGTTCATAACGTTGCGGCTGGGTGCGGAAAGTATCATGTCCTCGGTGAAGCGGTGGGGCATGATCCTGTAATCCGCCATGATGTTGGAGAACAGCTTCAGCTCCTCCCGGGTGGGGAGCTTGCCGAAGAGCAGCAGGTACGCCGTCTCCTCGTAGCCGAAGCGATCCTCGCTTGTGAAGCCCTCGATGAGCTTTGATACATCGATGCCTCTGTATGTATATTTGCCGGGAATAGGCACTTTTTCATCGTCCTGAATGTAGTAGCCCGAGACATTGCATATATGGGTAATGCCCGCGAGAACACCGGTTCCGTCCGGATTTCTCAGACCGCGCTTGACCTCGTATTTTTCAAAGTACTTTTTTTCGACTTTATTGTTGGCATGCAGCTCTTCAGCCTTATTTTGAATAAAAATGTCGTTAATTAGATTCAAATCGCCGTACATAGGGGTCCCTCCTGAGAGTAGTGCTCCTATCATAGCAGGAAATGCGCCGATTGTCAAATTTTTGAATAAAGATTTACGGAAACTTGCAAATTTTTTTAATATTGTCCCGTGCTCAAAGCAATAAAAATCGAACCCGCCTGCGCGGGTTCGATTTTTTAACGTTTATTTTCTTATTCGTATTCCACTACGCTGGCCCAGCTCAGTAATAATTCCCGCTCCTCGGGCTTGCCCTTAACGGACTGGGAGGCGGCCACGATGGGGAGCCACTTCTGGACGTACTGCCTTGCGGTGTCGCTCTTTTTACAGAACAGATCCAGATACTTCTTTGCGCCGTCGGTGTCCCCGTTCAGCCAGAACACAAGGTATGTTCTCGCGGCGTCCGCGGAAGCGTTGCCCTGGGTGGCGTGGGCCCAGTCGATGATGAAGGGCGTGCCGTCGTCCCGGATGATGACGTTTGACGGGCAGAAGTCACCGTGGCAGAGCTTTTTGTGCTTCGGCATACCCTCAAGGCGGGTGTGCAGGTCGTAGCGGGTGGTGGCGTCAAGATCGGTCTGGCTGATCTTGCGGTTCATCTTGTCCTTCAGGTTGTTGAGCATGGGGCATGTGCGCCTGTGCATGTCGAGCTGAATGTCCACCAGCATCTCAAGGTATTCGTCCTTCTTTTCGGGGTTTTCCTTTATGAGCTGGGACAGGGTCTTGCCGGGGATGTACTCGGAAATGATGGCCCACTCCCCGTCGATGGTGTTGATCCCCAGGATTTTGGGGATATTCAGCCCCGTAGTCTCCACCCGGGCCTGATTCAGGGCTTCGTTTATAACGTCGGCCTTTGAAAAGTCCTTATCAAAGACCTTTATACACTTGTCGCCGTCACGGTAGATGACCTTGTTTTTCCTTTCGGCGATAACTTCACCGCGATTAACTGTCATTGGTCTGACCTCCTTCTGTAATACTGCAGTTTATTATTCCAGAGCGGACGCGGGAAGCTCCGCTTCTTCAAAGGTTTTGCCGTAATATGCGTTCAGATACATCTGCTTTATCTCGCTCATGAGGGGGTAGCGGGGGTTCGCGCCGGTGCACTGATCGTCAAAGGCCTGCTCCACCATGTCGTCAAGGCGGTCAAGGAAGTCCTTTTCGTCGGGCACATAATCTCTGATCGTGGGCTTGATGCCGATTTTTGCCTTCAGCCCGTCAATGGCGGCAATGAGACCCTTCAGCTTGTCAGCGTCTGTCTTACCCTTGATGCCCAGATAGTCCGCCACTTCGGCGTAGCGCGCCAGGGTGTGGGGATGGTCGTACTGGGAGAAGGAGCCCATCTTCTGAGGCGCCTCGGCAGCGTTGAAGCGCAGCACCTCGTCGATCATCAGGGCATTTGCCACGCCGTGAGCGATGTGATGGAAGGCGCCCAGCTTGTGAGCCATGGAGTGGCATACGCCGAGGAAAGCGTTGGCGAAGGCCATGCCCGCCATTGTTGCGGCATTTGCCATCTTTTCCCTGGCCTCGGGGTCATTGGGGCCGTTGTCGTATGCCCTGGGCAGGTACTCGAAGATCATCTTCAGCGCCCGGAGAGCCAGACCGTCGGTATAGTCGGTGGCCATTACGGAGGCGTAAGCCTCAAGGGCGTGGGTCACGGCGTCGATGCCGGAGGCCGCGGTGAGGCCCTTGGGGGCCGTCATGTGGAAATCGGTGTCGATGATCGCCATGTTGGGCAGAAGCTCATAGTCGGCCAGGGGGTATTTTACGCCGCTTACCTCGTCGGTGATGACGGCGAAGGGAGTTACCTCGCTGCCGGTGCCGGCGGAGGTGGGAATAGCGATGAAGTACGCCTTTTCACCCATCTTGGGGAAGGTGTAGACACGCTTGCGGATGTCCATGAACCGCATTGCCATGTCCATGAAGTCGGCTTCCGGATGCTCGTACAGCACCCACATGATCTTGGCTGCGTCCATTGCGGAGCCGCCGCCCAGTGCGATGATCACATCGGGCTTAAAGGCTCTCATCTGCTCGGCGCCGGCCTTGGCGCAGGCCAGTGTGGGATCGGGGGCCACGTCGAAGAATGTTGTATGCTGAATACCCATCTCGTCCAGCTTGTCGGTGATGGGCTTTGTATAGCCGTTTGCGTACAGGAACTGATCGGTGACGATAAATGCCCTCTTCTTGCCCATGACGTTTTTCAGCTCGTCCAGAGCAACGGGGAGGCAGCCCTTCTTTATATATACCTTTTCAGGCGCGCGGAACCAAAGCATGTTCTCTCTCCTCTCGGCAACTGTTTTGATGTTCAGAAGGTGTTTTACGCCTACGTTCTCGCTGACGGAATTGCCGCCCCAGGAGCCGCAGCCCAGGGTCAGGGACGGGGCCAGCTTGAAGTTGTAAAGGTCGCCGATGCCGCCGTGGGAGGAGGGGGTGTTCACCAGGATTCGGCAGGTCTTCATCCGGGCGGCGAATTCGTCCAGCTTTTCCTTCCCGGTGAGGACGTTTAAATAGATGGAGGAGGTGTGACCGTAGCCGCCGTCGGCGATAAGGCGCTCCGCCTTGGTAAATGCGTCCTGAATATCGCGCGCTCTGTACATCGCCAGAACGGGGGAGAGCTTCTCATGGGCGAATTCCTCGCTGAGCTCCACGCTCTCCACCTCGCCGATGAGGATCTTTGTTCCCTCGGGAACGGTGACCCCGGCCAGCGCCGCGATCTTCACGGGCTTCTGTCCCACGATCTTTGCGTTGAGGGCGCCGTTTATGATTATGGTCTTTCTGACCTTTTCTGTCTCCTCGGGGTTCAGGAAATAGCAGCCGCGGGCGGCAAATTCCCTTTTCACCTGATCGTAGACCTTGTCGAGAACGATGACCGACTGCTCGGAGGCGCAGATCATGCCGTTGTCAAAGGTCTTGGAGTGGATGACGGAGTTGACGGCCAAAACCACGTCAGCGGTGTCGTCGATTATGGCGGGGGTATTGCCCGCGCCTACGCCGATGGCGGGCTTTCCGCTGGAGTAGGCCGCCCTCACCATGCCGGGGCCGCCGGTAGCGAGGATGATGTCCGCCTCCTTCATGACGAGATTCGTCATGTCCAGGCTGGGAACGTCGATCCATCCGATGATCCCCTCAGGCGCGCCGGCCTCCACAGCCGCCTCAAGAACCAGCTTCGCCGCCGCAATGGTGGACTTCTTCGCTCTGGGATGGGGGCTTACGATAATGCCGTTTCTCGTTTTGAGAGCCAGAAGGGTCTTGAAAATGGCGGTGGATGTGGGGTTCGTGGTGGGTATGACTGCCGCGATGACGCCGATGGGCTCCGCGATCTTCTTTATGCCGTATGCCGGGTCCTCTTCAATGACTCCGCATGTTTTTGTGTCCTTATACGCGTTGTAAATATACTCGGAGGCGTAGTGGTTCTTTATGACCTTATCCTCCACCACGCCCATGCCCGTCTCTTCCACAGCCAGCTTCGCAAGAGGGAGCCTTGCCTGATTCGCGGCAGTGGCCGCGGCGAGGAATATCCTGTCCACCTGCTCCTGGGTGTAGAGAGCAAACTTTTTCTGCGCCTCACGGACACGCTCAATGGCGGCCTTCAGCTTCTCTGTGCCGTCAACTGTTTCATATACTCTATTATCCATGAAAATATCCTCCTTAATCTGTATGATCCGATTGCTCTGATAAGAGGCTTGTCTGCTTATTGATATGCGCCAGCGACAGAGCCAGATTCTCGTACTGCACCAAAACGCCGTCGGGAACCGTCAGCGTTTTCGGCGCGAAGCTCCATATAGCTGTTATGCCGCTTTCTATAAGCGCGTCGCATGCATCCTGAGCCGATGATCGGGGGACGGTGATTATCCCCAGCTTAATGTTCCGCTCCTTACAGAACCCGCAAAGCTCCGATACCGGAAGGACCGTTTTACCGGAGGGGAGCTGCCCTGTCCTTTCGGGGTTATTGTCAAAGGCGGCGGCGATCTCAAGGCCGTAGTCCTCAAAGCCGGAGTAATCATAAAGCGCAAGCCCCAGCTTTCCGGCGCCGACCAGAACCGCCAGGCTTTTTTTCTGAAGGCCGAGATGCTCCTCAATAACGGCAATAAGATCCTCCGTTACATAACCTATCTTTGGTTTGCCTTCCCCGCTGGCTGCATTCAGGTCTTTCCTGACCATTACCTCGCCGTATCCGAGTCCGTTGGCGATCCGCGTGGCGGAAATATATTTGCCGCTGTCCTCCGGGAGGCTTTTCAGGAATTTCAGATATGCAGGCAGTCTGCCCAATGCAGCCCGTGTAACCCGTGTGTTTTTCACTTTCCCCACCTCCGTGTTTTTAATGGCTATATTCTATCATACGCTTATCGATTTGCATAGTATCAAAATGAACAAATTTATATATTAAATATCGATACATTGATGAGCGATTAACAGAACGGACGCCCGGCGGGACAGGGATCGGATGATCGGCCTATACTTTACTATTGAACTTTTCGGAGTTATATAATAGAATATACCCCGTTGAGGTGAGTTTTATATGGATTACAAAGCAGGAAAATGCGATATAGCGGTCATCGGAGCTGGCCACGCCGGGATCGAGGCGGCTCTTGCCGCCTCAAGGCTGGGACTTCAGGTGATTTGCTTCACCATAAATCTTGACGCTGTGGGCAATATGCCCTGCAACCCCGCCATCGGCGGTACGGGCAAGGGCCATCTGGTCAGGGAGCTGGACGCTCTTGGCGGCGAGATGGCCCATGCGGCGGACGAGGCCTGCATTCAGTACAGGCTGTTAAACCGGGGCAAGGGCCCGGCGGTTTACTCCCTCCGCGCCCAGGCCGACAGAAGAAAATATCAGGAGGTCATGAAGCACCGCCTTGAAATGCAGGAGAACCTGCGGCTCATACAGGCGGAAATAGTTGAGATAGGCGCGGAAGAAGGCAAAGTTGCCTTTGTGAAGACCAATACCGGCGCGATTTATGAATGCTCTGCCGCAGTGATATGCTCAGGCACTTATCTTTCAGGCAGAACGATAGTGGGCGACGTGACCCGGGACAGCGGCCCCGACGGGATGTTTGCCGCCGTGGGACTGGGCGATCAGCTTAAAACACTCGGGCTCAGTATGCGCCGGTTCAAGACCGGTACCCCGCCGAGAGTGAACAGGCGTTCCATAGATTTTTCCAAAATGGAAATACAGCTTGGCGACGAGGAGCCGGAGGCGTTCTCTTTTGAAACTGAGGAGCCGCCGGAGAACCGGGCGGTGTGCTATCTCACATATACCACCGAGGAGACACACAGGATAATCAGGGAAAATCTCCACCGCAGTCCCCTGTTTTCCGGGACCATCGAGGGCGTGGGCCCCAGATACTGCCCCTCCATCGAGGACAAGGTGGTGAGATTCTCGGAAAAGCCGAGGCATCAGCTTTTTGTGGAGCCCATGGGCTTAAACACCGAGGAGATGTACATTCAGGGGTTTTCCTCCTCCATGCCCGAGGACGTGCAGCTCAGAATGCTCCACTCCGTAATCGGCCTTGAACATGCGGAGATGATGCGCTGCGCCTACGCCATCGAGTACGACTGCATCGACCCGCTGGAGCTGTACCCCACACTGGAGACGAAGAAGATATCCGGCCTTTACGGGGCGGGACAGTTCAACGGCAGCTCCGGCTATGAGGAGGCGGCGGTTCAGGGATTCGTGGCCGGGGTGAACGCCGCGCTGAAGCTTCTGGGCCGCGAGCCCATGATCCTTGACCGCAGCACCGGGTATATCGGCACCCTCATTGACGATCTGGTGACAAAGGGCACCAATGAGCCGTACCGCATGATGACCTCCCGGTCGGAGTACAGGCTTCTCCACCGTCAGGACAACGCCGACAGGAGGCTCAGTCAGATCGGATACCATATCGGACTGGTATCGAAGGAGCGGTACGAAAAGGTTCTGGAAAAATACCGCATGGTGGACGGGGAGATAAACCGGCTGGAAAAGACATATATCGCCCCCACTGATGAGCTGAAGGCGATGCTGGAATCCCGGGGCACCACCGTTCCCCAATCGGGGACGAGCCTTGCCAACCTGCTCCGCCGGCCACAGGTGGATTATGAGTGCCTTGCCCCCTTTGACCGGTTCAGAAAGGAGCTGCCCGGGGCAGTCCGGGAGCAGGTGGAGATTTCCTTAAAATACGAGGGTTATATAGAAAAGCAGCTCAAACAGGTGGAGGATTTCCGCAAAATGGAGTCCCGCCGTTTAAGGGAGGATATAGATTATTCAGAGATCAAGGGGCTCAGGCTGGAGGCACGGCAGAAGCTCAATAAGGTGCGCCCCCGGAACATGGGTCAGGCGTCCCGCATCTCCGGCGTGTCCCCGGCGGATATCGCCGCCCTTATGATCTGGCTGGAACAGCATTAGCGGTCGGCCCGGAGCGGCGGTTATCTGCCGCACGAATGCGAAGTATCGGATAACAGATAAACAGGGAGAGGTCAAAAGCCTCTCCCTGTTACACTTTATACCTTATGTTATTTGATTCCGTCGGCCCAGGCGACATATTTTGCGACCTTGGCGTCGCAGTCCTCTTTGCTCTCGCCCTGAGTCAGGATATAGACCTTGATCTTCGGCTCGGTGCCGGAGGGACGGATAATGAGCGTGGTGCCGTCTTCAAGCTCGAAGGTGAGCACGTTAGAGCCGCAGAGCTCCATCTTCTCAACACCCTCAGCCGTCCTGCGTGTACCGTCGGCATAGTCTCTCACAGCGGCCACTCTGACGCCTGCGATCTCTTCGGGGGAAGCTTCGCGCATATCGCGCATGATCTCCTTCATGCGGTTAAGACCGTCAAGACCCGGGAAGACAAGATTCAGCGTCTTTTCGCTGTACCAGCCGTACTTTTCGTACATCTCCATGAGAGCGTCGTACAGGGTCTTGCCCTGGGCGTAGTACCATGCGGCCATCTCGGTCATAATGAGGGCGGCGGTGACAGCGTCCTTATCTCTCACGTAGTCGCCGAACATATAGCCGTAGGACTCCTCAAAGGAGAAGATGACCTTGCCCTCACCGGCCTCCTCAAGCTGATTCTTCTTTTCAGCCATGAATTTGAAGCCCGTAAAGGTGCTGTAAGCGGTGATGCCGTTGACTTCGGCAACCTTCGTTGCCATCTCGGTGGAGACGATGCTCTTGAGGGTCACGGGGTTTTCGGGCAGTGTTCCGGCTCTCTTCTTTGCGCCGATGAGGTAGTCCAGAATGAGAACGCCTGCCTGGTTGCCGGTGATGACAACGTATTCGCCCTTGTCGTTTTTCACCATCATGCCGATACGGTCAGCGTCGGGATCGGAGCCGATGATGAAGTCGGCGCCCTTTTCCTTTGCCAGCTCAACTGCAAGATAGAAGCCCTCGGGATTCTCGGGGTTGGGGGATTTTACGGTGGGGAAGTTGCCGTCAATTTTCATCTGCTCCGGCTCACAGTAAAGATGCTTGATGCCAAGGCGGTGCAGAGCCTCGGGAATGAGCTTGTGGCCTGTGCCGTGGAAGGGAGTGAAGACCATCTTGAAATCGTCGGCAACCTTGGCAATGGTCTCGGGATCGTTTGCCTGGGCCATTACGTTTGCCAGGAATTTCTCGTCTGTCTCCTCGCCGATGATGGTAATGAGCCCGGCGGCAACGGCCTCGTCGTAATCCATTGTCTTTATGGAGGCGAACACATCGTTCTTCTGCATGCGCTCCGCGATCTCGGCGGCATGCTTCGGGGGAAGCTGAGCGCCGTCGGACCAGTAGACCTTGTAGCCGTTGTATTCCTTGGGATTGTGGCTGGCGGTGACGTTGATACCGGCGATGCAGCCGTATTCACGGATTGCAAAGCTCAGCTCCGGAGTGGGACGGAGGGCGTCGAACAGGCGGACCTTAATGCCGTTTGCCGCCATGACGCAGGCGGACTCCCTGCCGAACTCGGTGCTGAAATTGCGGCAGTCGTAGGCAATGGCAATGCCCTTTTCCGCAGCCTCGGGACCCTCCGCGAGGATGACCTCGGCAAAGGCCTGGGTGGCATGTCTCACCACATAGATGTTCATGCGGTTGGTGCCGATGCCCAGGGTTCCGCGGAGACCTGCGGTGCCGAATTCCAGCAGCGCATAGAAACGGCTCTCGATCTCCTTGGGGTCGTTCTCGATAGCTGCAAGCTCTTTAACTTCAGCCTCGGTCAGAACGCCGCTGTCTTTCCATTTTTTGTACTCATCTAAATAGCTCATAGTTACACCTCTTTATTTTTTATTCTTCCGTTGATTCTTCGGTTATGATTTCTGAATTGAAAATGTTCTGCGCGTCCTCAAGCATGGTCTCCGGAACAAATATGTCCACACCGCCCCCGGCGTGCCCCATAATGACGATTCCGAAATCGCCGTTGTTGGGGTATTCCAGGATGTAGGGTATGTTATATGCGTCCAGCATGCTGAGTTCCACACTCATGTCGGTGGGGCCTCCGCCCAGGTGCTTAAACAGCACGGGAGGCACCTTTTCGCCCTGTTCGTCAACAGGCCAGTTTTCCAGCTTTTCGTCAGGGCTTTTCTTTAATCCCCAGTCCTTCACCTTGTACCTCCTTTTGATTCGTTATTCGCGGTTTTCACCGTTGTCCTTATCATCGCCGTTTTCGGCGTTGTTCTCATTGTCGGTCTTTTCGCTCTTCTTTTTCGACTCATCGAAGACCAGACCCAGGCACATACCCATGCACATGCCTATGCTCATCCACATTCCCATGTTGTGGGTGGCGGCGCCAATGGCGGTTCCTATCGACATGCCGAGGCACAGACCGAGAGCAAGGCCGTAGCCGCTGCCGCTGTCTTCGTCGTTATTCTTTTCGGTGTTTTTGTCGGTGTTGTTCTTATTGTTGTAGTTATTGTTGTTCTTCATTTGCAGCTCACCGTTTGCAGTTTTCGGTCTATTTGTGATACTTCCCGCCCTCGTTTATTTTAAGGCCACGGTATATCTGTTCCAGAAGCATGACCCGGGCGAGGTGATGGGGGAAGGTCATGGGCGACATGGACATCCTCACCGACGCACGGGCCTTTACGGACTCGTGGAGGCCGTCGGAGCCGCCGATTATGAAGCACAGCTTTGAAACACCCGACACTGCCGCGCTGTTTAAGAGCTCCGCCATGTCCCGGCTTGAGTACAGAGTCCCTTCGATGCACATGGCGACGATCGACGCGCCGCCGGGTATCTTTTCAAATATCTTTTCCGCTTCCTTTTTAAGGGCGGCCTCCGTCTCCGCAGGGGACGGATTCGCGGAAC
>JAFRUW010000079.1 GCA_017438675.1 Oscillospiraceae bacterium
CAGAAAACTTGCCCCGGAGGACATGACGGGGGACAGCGCGGCCGGCGGGGAAGAGTGTCAATAATTGTGCATATAATACTTGAAAAAGGCAAATGTTTTTAATATAATAATCCAAACACCGTTTACTTGGGAGGAACACCTTTGGATATAAAGCATGTTGAGTTTGATACCATTGAGCAGCAGCAGGCTGTTTTCGGTATGCGCGATCACCATGTCCGCATAATTGAGAAGGCTCTTTCCGTCTCCGTCACCTTCCGGGATTCGGCGGTGGACGTAAAGGGAGAGCTGGACAGGAATACGGAGCTGGCGGCTGATATTCTGGAATCCATGAAGGGACTCTATAACAGGGGCGAGGAACTGAATAACGACACCGTTTACCGCCTTATCGAGGAGGCCACGGAGGGGGATCTGGACGAGACATGCCGCGCCATGGGGGATGTTGTGATCCTGACCTGGAAGGGCGTTCCCATCAGATGCAAGACCGTGGGCCAGAAGAAGTACATCACTGCCCTCAGGGAGAATTCCGTTACCATCTGCATAGGCCCCGCCGGCACCGGCAAGACGTATCTTGCCGTGGCCCAGGCAGCGCAGGAGCTTAAAAACGGCGAGATCGAGAGGATCATCATGAGCCGCCCCGCTATCGAGGCCGGTGAGGAACGTCTGGGATTCCTGCCCGGCGACCTTGCCCAGAAGGTTGACCCGTACCTCAGACCGCTGTATGACGCGCTGAATGACATTTTCGGCGCGGAAAAGGCGGAAAAGTACCGGGAGCGGGGCACAATCGAGATCGCGCCTTTAGCCTATATGCGCGGCAGGACCCTGAATCACGCGAGGATAATAATAGACGAGAGCCAGAACGCGTCCCTCCCCACACTGAAGATGGCGCTGACCAGACTGGGCGAGGGCTCAAAGATGGTGCTCACCGGGGACGTGACCCAGATCGACCTGCCCAGGTCCGCCGATTCGGGACTTGAAAAGTGCGCGTCGATACTGAGCTCCGTGGAGGGCATCGGAATCATGCGCCTCTCCAACAGGGACGTTGTGAGAAACAAGATAGTAAAAGACATAGTCAAGGCGTTTGAAAAGGCCGAGGGGGACAAAAAGCCCGCCGGACCGTCGAAAAACACAAGACAGAGAAGATAGCAAAAGACGGCGTTTGATTGCAGAAAACCAGGCATCAAAAAGCCTCGCAGAGTTTCGCCGCTTCAGCGGCGCAAAAAAATCAAATCGAAGCCCAGCGGAGCGGGTTCGATTTGAAGATTGTGGGAGTTGAACCTATGACCATGACACATAGAATTTGCATAACCTGCGCCGCAAAGGGGTGCAGAAGATCCGTCCGGCTTATCAGAAAAGCCGTAAGAGCCGCCCTTAAAGAGGAACATGTGGATGTGCCCTGCCAGATAGGCATAAGAGTTACCGATGACGAGGAAATCAGGGAGCTGAACCGTGAGTACAGAGGGATCGACAGAGAAACCGATGTGCTGAGCTTCCCCATGCTCCACTTAAAGCCCGGGAAGTTCAGAGTCGACGAGTCGGACTTCGATCCGGACACCGGCAGACTGTACCTGGGCGACATGGTTATCTCCATCGACAGGGCGAAGGCCCAGGCCATTGAATACGGGCACTCCCTTTCCCGGGAGACGGCGTATCTCTCCGTCCACTCCGTGCTTCACCTTCTGGGCTACGACCACGATACGGACATTGAGGATAAGCGCAGGATGAGGGCCCGTGAGGAGCGGGTCATGGAGAGAATGGGACTCAGGAGGAAAGATGATCAGTAAAACTGCGATGATTACGGTGGCGGGCAGACCCAATGTGGGCAAGTCCACACTGACAAACGCCCTTGTGGGGGAGAAGATATCCATCGTCACCAATAAGCCCCAGACCACAAGGAACAGGATCTGCGGCGTGGTGAACAGGGGGGACACCCAGTTCGTCCTCATGGACACCCCGGGCTTCCACAAGGCCAGGACCCATTTGGGAGACTACATGGTGAACGTGGTGAACGAGAGCGTGGCGGGAGTTGATCTTGTGGCGCTTCTTGTGGAGCCCATCGCCAACATCGGCAAGCAGGAGGAGCTTCTTATCCAGAGGATAAAGGAGACAGGTGTCCCCGCGATTCTTGTTATAAACAAGATCGACACCATAAAGAAGGAAGAGCTTTTCCCCATAATCGCCATGTACAGCGAGGCCCATGATTTCGACGCCATCATCCCCGTTTCCGCAAGAACCGGTGACGGCCTCACCGAGCTCCTTGACGAGTTTGAGAAGTACGCCGAGGAAGGGCCCCAGCTCTACCCCGACGACATGACGTCGGATCAGCCGGACAGGCAGATGGTGGCGGAGATCGTCAGGGAAAAGCTGCTTATCTGTCTGGAGCGTGAGATACCCCACGGTACCGCCGTGGAGGTCACCAAATTCTCCGAAAGGGAGAATGAGATCATCGACTGCGACGTGACCATTTTCTGCGAAAAAGCCAGCCATAAGGGAATAATAATCGGCAAGAACGGCGCTATGCTGAAGCGCGTGGGTGAGCTTGCCAGAAAAGATATAGAAAAGTATATGGGCACCAAGGTTTTCCTTCAGACCTGGGTGAAGGTCAAGGAAAACTGGCGTGACAATGACACCTGGATCAAAAACTTCGGATATACCGAGTGATTGTTCCGCTCATGCCGCGGGGGCAGGTTACCCTGCGCACCCCATAGGGGCGATCATTGATCGCCCGCCTTCTGCGTTTTTTTTGTAATACTGATGTTATCATAGTCTTCTTTGCCTGCGCGGCGGGCGGTTACTTTCTCTTGTGAGAAAGTAACCAAAGCACACAAAAGGCGTTCCCCCTTTTGAATCCCCCCGG
>JAFRUW010000080.1 GCA_017438675.1 Oscillospiraceae bacterium
TCAGATTCGCGGAAAAGGATGGCATACTCTATATACATACATGTCACCAGATATATAAACGGGATGACGGGCTTAATCATCAGACGAACATGTATATTGAGCTGACTATCCCATACATGAAAATAGTCCGCACAAACTACCATGTGGGCGGCGCGGGCTATGTTTCCCATTCCTTCAATCAGTTTATCCTTCTTGACGGTGATGACATAGTACGGCTTGATCACGGCGATGCCTATCCCAGGGCTGTAAGGATCTCAAGATTCTCCGGTGACGGCAGTAATTGCGAGACTGCGGACGTCCTTAAGATATGCGGAAAAACCGGCGAAAACGCGACCGGTGTTGCTCTCGGCGGTTTTGAAGTCTCAGGCACAAGCTATCTCGTTGCAGGTGATTCGGTGGTGCAGGAGAAGTCGGTATATAACGCAGACGGCAAGAGAAACATTTTCATTACTGCAACCGATAAAACACGTTTTACGGAGGCAGAAGGTACGACCTTCAGATGGATAACGTCCTATAAGGACAGTGACAGCATCACGGTCTCCAATCCCCTGCTGACAAAAATAAACAATAACAGTTTTATCCTGATGTGGGAGGAAACGGACACAAAGTACAAATCCGTCCTGCGTTACGTATATCTGGACGGCAGCGGCGCTCCCGCTTCGGAAATCTTCCGGGCCGATTACCCCATGTCCGACTGTCAGCCGGTGGTATCCGACGGGAAGCTGATCTGGTATGTTACCGAAAACTCCGCGCCGAAGTTTTACTCCATAAGCTTAACCGGCGCGCCATCATACGAAAAGGGCGACGTCGATATGAGCGGACAGGTGGGCAATTCCGACCTTATCATGGTCGCACGCCATGTGGTGCACATCCTGACCCTCACCGGCGAGCAGTTCACTTTAGGCGACATGGACGGCGACGGAGAAATAGGCAATAAGGATATCATCAGTCTGGCAAGGAAAATCGTGGGTCTGAACTGAAATAATCATACAATATGCAGAGGCAGCCGCACAGACTGCCTCTTTTTTTGTAATACTCTGTTAATTGTAAATTTCATTCATGTATGATAATATTATTAAACAATTATCGTTTTCTGTCGAACTGATAATGCAGTACATGTGAAAGGCGCTGACAACAATGAACAGGTACGTTAGAAGACTTATAGCCGCAATCATCTGCATTGTTATAATTGCAGGCGTTTTCCCCGCCGGTTCCCTCGCGGCTGACAGTGTCATAAGCGGCAGGTGCGGCGACAATCTTACATGGACGATAACAAATAAAACGAAACTCACCGTAAGCGGCAGCGGTCCTGTTGTCATCGATTTAAACGACAGGCCCTGGGATTATTATGCTTCCAGAATCATTTCTATTGTTATAGACAGCGGCGTCACAGGCATCGGAGAATACGCCTTCTACGGCATGGAATCCCTGGAAACAGTCTCCATACCCGGCACAGTTGCAAGCATCGGCAATTACGCCTTTATGTACTGCACATCTCTCGATAACCTTACTTTACCCGACAGTGTCAGGACGATTGGTGAATTTGCCTTCGGCGACTGCTGGTCGCTTACGAATATCACCCTTCCAAGCGGGCTTAAAGAGATCAGCGCATATCTGTTCGGTGACTGCAGTTCACTTAAGAGCATCACCATACCGGACAGCGTACGCGAAATCGGCGACCTGGCTTTTTCCGGCTGTGAATCCCTGACAAGCTTCACAATTCCCGACAATGTTGAATACCTCGGAAATAATGTTTTTATGGCAGCACCGTCTCTGGCTGAAATCAAAGTCGGAAGCGGCAACCAAGCCTACTGCACAGATCAGCGCGGCGTACTGTATTCGAAGGACAAAACCGTTCTTATAAAGGCCCCGGTTTCACTGTCCGGCAAGTATGCAGTCCCCGGCACCGTGAACGCTATTTCATCCTGCGCCTTTGAAGACTGTCGCCTCCTCACCGGTATAACCATCCCCCAAAGCGTTGCCTCCATCGGAGATAATGCTTTCAGCAACTGCTCATCTATTACAGACATCACAATACCCGAAAGTGTCTATGATCTTGGAGAAGCTGTTTTCCGATGCTGTTCATCGCTTACGGACATTTCCATACCTGAAACGGTAACGTACATCGGTTATTCAATGTTTTATGAGTGTACAGCTCTCAAAAGCATCAGGCTGCCCGACAGCCTGATCTCGATAAGCGATAACTCTTTCTGCGGATGCTCCGCTCTTAAGAACATAACAATACCGAAAAACGTCCAGTATATCGAGGGCAACGCCTTTTACGACTGCTCTTCTCTGTCCGCCATTTATGTGGATAAAGACAATCCGGAATACCGCAGCGACAGCATGGGTGCTGTTCTCAATAAGTCAATGACTGAAATCCGTATAATCCCTCCCGGACTGGCCGGAAACTATACTATCCCTTCCACAGTCACCGCGATCGGAGAAAATGCCTTCTACGGCTGTGAACATCTCACATCGATCACGATTCCCGGCAGCGTAAGGCACATCAGCGATGGTGCTTTCATGCTATTAAGTGCGGATCTGATATTTACCGGAAATCCCCCGGAAACTGACGGCAACCTTATCGAAAACGGCAGCTTTACAATCTGCGCCGTCACGGCCTTCTACCCGGCTGATAATCCCGCCTGGAACGATCAGGCAAGGCGCTCCTTCGGAAAGAACATAATGTGGGTACCCGACAATTTCGATACTGCGGTTACGGAATCCCCGAAAGACAGATCGGAGCCCCTTACCCCCGCATCGAGCTATAATTTGGACGCCAATGACTACATCAACGGTCTTCGCTGGCCGGACAAAGTGAGGTCATATCTTGTAAAGAATGCCGACGGAACATTTACCCGTGTCGAACAGGCGGAGGATAAAGTCGTTATCGAGGATTATGACTCCGGTTTCAAGCTCAGATGGAAGAAAACCATAGCCATGGAGATGCCGATCTGGGGCGGATTTTACTCCGGTTCGGAATACAACTTCTTCGTATTCGGTCAGGATAATAAGGAAGAGAATGACAATAAGCCCGTAGTACGAATCGTAAGGTATACTAAAAACTGGCACAGAGTGGATTCCGCCGAGCTCTGCGGCGCAAATACTGTGGAGCCCTTCAGAGCGGGAGCGCTGAGGATGACCGAAAAGGACAGTATTCTGTACATCCACACCTGCCACAAGATATATACACTTCCGGACGGACTGAACCACCAGACAAACATGTTTATCGGCATATCCATCCCATATATGAAGATAATCTGCGCCAATTACCATGTTGGCGGCTTCGGTTACGCCTCCCACTCTTTTAACCAGTTTATACTGGCGGATGACGACTATATTGTGAGGCTGGATCATGGGGACGCATACCCCAGGGCAATACAGATCTCAAGATTCAAAGGTATGGGAGTTTACGGCGAAGAAGATGAGATTATTGATATATGCGGTATGGTTGGAGACAATGACACAGGCATATCCGTGGGCGGATTCGAAGCGTCGGATACATGCTATCTGACCGCAGGCAATTCCGTTGTTCAGGAAAACAAAAACTTTGACCCCCACGGAACGCGCAACATTTTTGTTTCCGCCACCGATAAAGCGAGATTCAACGAAACCGGCTCAACCGAATTCAGATGGATAACGTCTTATAAGGACAGTGACAGTATTACGGTTTCCAATCCCCTGCTGACAGAAATAAACAATAACAGCTTTATCCTGATGTGGGAGGAGACGGACGCAAACTACAAATCCGTCCTGCGGTATGTGTATCTGAACGGCAGCGGCGCTCCCGTTTCGGAAATCTATCAGGCCGATTACCCCATGTCCGACTGCCAGCCGGTGGTATCCGACGGGAAGCTGATCTGGTACGTCACCGAAAACTCTGCGCCAAAGTTTTACTCCATAAATCTGAGTGGCACGCCCTCATACGAAAAGGGCGATGTAGACATGAGCGGACAGGTGGGCAATTCCGACCTAATCATGGTCGCCCGCCATGTTGTGCACATCCTGACTCTCACCGGTGAGCAGTTTACTTCAGGCGATATGGACGGCGACGGAGAAATAAGCAATAAAGACATTATCA
>JAFRUW010000081.1 GCA_017438675.1 Oscillospiraceae bacterium
AAGACTGAGTATGACCTTATCGCCGTCCGGAAAGGGGAGCGGCTTATAAACATCGATTCCCAGGCTCCGAACAGGGTTGCTGCTGAGCTGCTGCCTGTGCTTTACCCCGATGCGGTGAGCATAAAACCTGAAGCCGTTTACGGCAATTCACGGCTGGACTTCAGGCTTGAGTTTCCCGATAATGTGAGATACATCGAGGTCAAGGGCGTAACGCTGGAAAATGACGGTATCGCCATGTTCCCCGACGCGCCCACCGAGCGGGGTGTGAAGCACCTGCGGGAGCTCATAAGGTGCGTTGAGTCCGGTAACCGGGCTGTGGTGCTGTTCATTATCCAGATGCATGACGTTGAATACATGACCTCAAACGATCTGACACACCCGGAGTTCGGCGAGGTTTTGAGAGAAGCCGGTAGAGCCGGCGTTGATATCATAGCTTACGATTGCGTTGTTACCCCCGATTCGCTTACTTACAGGCATCCGATCCCCGTTAAACAGTTCGCAGGTTGAAAATCCGCCCATATTGTGGTAAAATCAAATAACTGTCATCTACGGGAGGTGACTTTCCGTGTTAAAGAGAATATCGGCGTTCCTTCTGGCTCTTGCGGTTTTCGGCGGGATCACCACCGCACTGGCCGACAACGCGGGAACGTCATCAAATCCGCTTATTACCAAAAGCTATATTGACAGCACCATCATCCCGGAGCTTAAAGGATCCGTTGACAGGGTCGTAAGCTCCTATGCTGAGAAATTCGGTTATGACCCCGGCTCGAAGCTTGTTTACGATCAGATTGCCGGGCGCATTATCCCCGACGAATACTCCGTCGCTTCCGGTTACCTCGCCGTCAGCATGCCGAAAGGCGGTAAGATTACCGTCATCACCGGCGGCAGCGTTCTTGTGTCCTTCGGAAACGTAAAGCTTGCGGTTGAGTCCGGTGAGGTGATCGATGTAAGCGCCGCACACAGGGCGTCTGAACCGCTTTCTGCAAACGTAAGGTATTTTGCGGCGGAGAACACAAAGGCGGTATTTGAAGCCAGTGAGGATGCTGTTTGCCTTGTTAACGGCCCATATATGCTCTCCGGCGGTGCAGAGCCGTTGGAAAACGGATGGTTTATCGATATCGACGAGTACAGTGAATACTATGAGATTATCGTGCAGCTGACCGAAAACGGGATTATTGACGGTATATCAAAAGACTGTTTCGAGCTGAGATCCGATATGTCTTCCCGCGCCATGCTCGACGCTGTGTGGACTATGGCGGGCAAACCGGGAAGGTCGGCAGAGTCGTGGGCAAAGACCGCAGGAATCAATTCAATACCATACGGTGACTTGAGTCTTACACGTCAGGAGATGGCGTTTATCCTGTACAGGTACGCCGTGAACAGGGGGTTGAACACCTCCTCCGCTCTGAAGCTCACCATGTATGAAGACTATTACGATATAGAACCTGAGTATGCTGACGCCGTTCGATGGGCATTGGATAAAAAACTCATACAGGGATCAATAGACACCGTGATCGAGCCGGGTGACATCATGACAAGACAGCAGGCAGTTGAAGCGTTATATAAACTTTTGAATATGTCTTAACAGAAAACTTGAATAAAGTATCAGCACGTCGATCTTTCGGCGTGCTGATTATCTTTATAGGTTTTTCTCTTTTTTTCTCTGTGAATACGGGTTGCACCGTGTGTATTCCGCGGGCTCCCAGCCGTCCAGCGGGAGCCGCTGCATTGCCCCGAATATCTTGCTCTTAAGATCCGGGTACTGCTTGCTGAGATCCCGTATCAGCACTTTCACTTCTTCGCGCTTGCTTTCTCCGTCCATGGGGCAGAAGCTCTTTGAAACGGGGAGCTTATATCTCTCGGCAAGGCTGCGTATCGTGCCTTCACCAACGTAAAGCATGGGGCGGATCTGGGTGACCTGCGCCCGGCTCATGTACGTCACCGGCTGGAAACAGCTTATGCGTCCTTCGTAAAACAGGGACAGCATGAAGGTTTCAACCGCGTCATCGAAGTGGTGGCCCAGGGCTATCTTGTTTATCCCCATTTCATTCATCATATCGTGAAGGGCGCCTCTCCGCATTTTCGCGCACAAAGCGCAGGGGTTTTTCTCGTTTCTGTAATCGAATATGATCTTCCCGATCTCCGTTTCCTTAACTGTATACGGGACTTCAAGCTCATTGCACAGGGCGGCAATGGGGGAGTAGTCCACCCCGTTTCCCATGTCCACGGTCAGAGCCTGAAGCTCAAACCTTTTCGGATAATAGCGCCGCAGATTCGCAAGAGCGCAGAGAAGGGCAAGGGAATCCTTCCCTCCGGAAACACCGACCGCGATAACATCCCCTTCGGAAATCATTTTGTAGTCGTCGACACAGCGCCGAATATAGCCCGTGAACTTGTTCAAGACCGGTCACCTCACAAAAAAATAAAAGTCGGAACGGAGCATTCGTGAGCAAACAGGAGAAAACAGGCGGAAACGAGAGATTGCAAAAGCAGGTTTAAATTTTTTAAAAAAACCTATTGACACGAATATCCGATTGTGGTATAAAAATATAGCGCGTTTGAGCGTGGTACAAGGACGACACGCTTTGATGCGGATTTCTGCGTAATTAATTCTATACGCATCTGTTTTGTTTGTCAAAAATTATTTTTATTATAAATCTGGAGG
>JAFRUW010000082.1 GCA_017438675.1 Oscillospiraceae bacterium
CGGGTCTTGCCCACGGATCGGGTGGGGAGGATAAGAAGGGGGATGACCACTATGCCCACGAGGTCAAGCTGCCAGCTCATGGAGAACAGCGCTACAAGGGTGGTTATGACTGTGGCGATGTTGCTCACCGCGCTGGACAGTGTGCCGGAGATCACGCTGCTGACTCCGCTTATATCGGTGTTCATACGGGTGATGATGTCGCCCTGGCGCTCGGTGGTGAAGAATGAGTGGGGCATGTGCTGCAGATGATCGTACATCTGGTTCTTCATGTCGAAGATGATGCGCTGAGAGATCCATGCGTTTATGTAGCTTTCCAGAACGCCGATGATCTGGGACGCCGCCAGTGTTCCGAAGGCGAGGAGCAAGAGCTGGATAAGGAGCTTCATGTCCTTGCCAACCAGGGCCTCGTCAACGATGCGCCCGGTGATGATGGACGGGAACAGCCCGACGACGGCAGACAGGAGTATGGCGACGAAGACAAGTATAAACTGGAACCAATAGGGTTTTAAATAGGATAAAATGCGGAAGATGAGCTCTTTTGTGACTTTCGGCATGTTTGCCTTCTCGTCATCGGTGAGAAAGCCTCTGGGGCCTCCGAAATTCATTCTTCCTCCGGGCGGCATTGCATCACGGCCTTTCCTTTATGTAATGAAATCATTATAGAATCAAAGTTTCGGATTTTCAAGTTTTAATTTCGCGCTTTACTTAATAAAATTATTTATACATCACGATATGGACAAAAGGCGTTTGCTTGTTTTATAATATAGGAAACAATCTTTAACGGAGGTTACAGACATGAAAGTTCTGATTTTAAACGGAAGCCCCAGAGTGGGCGGAAATACGAGCATCGCGGTTGAGGAAATGAGAAAGGTTTTTGAGGCCGAGGGCGTTGATGCCGAGATCATTCAGATAGGGAATAAGGCCGTTCGAGGCTGTATGGCCTGCGGAGGATGCTCGAAAACAGGCAAGTGCGTGTTTGATGACGGCGTAAACGAGGCGGCGCGGATATTTGAAGAGTGCGACGGCCTTGTTGTCGCGTCCCCGGTTTACTATGCTTCAGCCAACGCAACGCTTATCGCGTTTCTGGACAGACTGTTCTACAGCTCCCGTTTCGACAAGTCCATGAAGGTGGGCGCTTCTGTCGTTGTGGCAAGGCGGGGAGGGCTTTCCGCCACTTTTGACGAGCTGAACAAGTACTTCACCATTTCCGGTATGCCGGTGGCGTCTTCCTACTATTGGAACAGCGTCCACGGACGGGAGAAGGGGGATGCCCTAAGAGACGAGGAGGGTCTTCAGTGCATGCGTTATCTGGCAAAGAATATGACGTTCCTCATGAAGAGCATTGAGCTCGGAAAGGAACAGTTCGGTATTCCGGAAAGAGAACCGAGAGTTTATACACATTTTGTAAGGTAAGAGATTGGTTATAGTATATTCAGCCCCTGTTTTTATTGAGGTGTAGTGTGAGAATCAGTGAGTTCAAATTTTATAAAACTTCCATCATGTTTTTTGCCTTTATCGGGTGCTTCGTTGCCGTCGGTTCATTTATTTTTGGTATTTACTATAAGTTAGAGAATAGTGAATTCTTTGCAGTATGTCTTTTTGGGTTTATATGCGGAGTATTAATTTGCCTGTTTCCGATTATACTGGCATATAAGCATTTGGGGTATGTTATTGAAAATGACGGCGTGCTCAAATCATACAGTTTACTGAATAAGGAGCTTTGCACAGTTGATTTACAAAGAAGTGTGTATTACGCATTATTCCCAGTAAAGTTTATGTATTCACCAACGTTAAAGTATATTGCACTTTCCAACGAGTTTTTTGAATTTAGGCAGAAGAGTAATCCGTCTTTAGATAAAGGCTTTTATGGATCGTATAATAGCAAAAAAATAATAGTGTTTTCCGTTAGTGATCAGACTGAAGCTTTGCTTGAGTTTGCAAAATGGCAGAGCGTCAATTGACTTCCAAGATTATGTTTTTACTCAGGTTATGTTAGATTGGTTTTGTCGTATGAGGTAAGGATAATACATGAATATCACATTAAGACAATATGAGGCGCGGGATCTTGACGCGATGATAAGGATATGGAACGAGGTTGTGGAAGACGGAGTGGCGTTTCCTCAGACGGAGTGCCTTGATGAGATAAGCGGGGAGGAGTTTTTTTCCTCACAGACCTATAACGGCGTCGCCGTGGACGACGACAGCGGGGAAGTCCTCGGGCTTTATATCCTGCATCCCAACAACATCGGAAGGTGCGGCCACATCTCCAACGCCAGTTACGCCGTGGCAAAGGGCGCGAGAGGCAGGCATATCGGCGAAAAGCTGGTCATCGACTGCATTAAGCAGGGGAGAGAGCACGGGTTTAAAATACTGCAGTTCAACGCCGTGGTGAAGACCAATTACGGGGCAAGGCATCTTTACGAAAAGCTGGGGTTTATCCAGCTCGGTACCATACCCGGCGGGTTTCTCATGAAGGACGGCGCGTATGAGGATATATGTCCGTATTATATTGAGTTATAAAAACAAGTCGGTTGATAGGGCGGGCGCGGAGGCCAGCCGCTACAAAGATTATCATTATAACAATAAAGATCCCGTATTGAGGTTTGTCAATACGGGATCGGTTTGTTTATACTGTTTTGTTATAAAAAATCACCTTGAAGCTTTTGCCGTCGTAATCGAGGCAGGAGAGGCAGGCGTTTTTGAGCTTTTCGCGTCCGGGGCCTTTGTTTTCCCTGTCGGCGAGCTTCAGGACGGAGTTTATGGCGCCTCCGTGAGACACGGCAAGCACCGTGGAATCGAGAGGGTACTTGTCAAAAACGCCGACCATTCTGTCAGAGACCTCGTTTATGGGTTCCAGTCCTTTATATTCGTTCGTGAGCTTGAAAACATCGATATCTCTGTAGTTCGCACCGGACAGCGCGCCGAAATATCTTTCGGTGAGATCGGGTTCGATTATAACGGGAACGCCGGTGTAATCCGATATATATCCGGCGGTGACAACCGCCCGGGACAGGGGGCTTGAAAGGATATAGTCCAGCTTGACGCCCTCGAACATGGCCGTGGCCTCTTTAGCCTGGCGCAGACCTTTTTCATTTAAGGGGACGTCCTCCCGGCCCTGGAGCCGCATTTCGGTGTTCCAGTCCGTTTCCCCATGGCGAAGTAAATACAGTATCATTCCATACCTCTGAAAATGACCGTCCTGAATCAGGCCGGTCATTTTTTTGCTGTTTTCTTATTTGAGAAGCTCTTTCAGCTCGCTCTTAATGTGTTCTGCGGTGAGACCGAAGCTCTCCTGGAGATAGGGGAGCGGCCCGACTTCGCCGTATCTGTCCTCAACGGCAACGCGGCCGACAGGTACACAGACCTTACCCGCTATGACCTCACATACTGAGCTGTAAAGCCCTCCGTACACATTGTGGTTCTCGGTTATGAGGACGGCCTTCTTGCCCTCACAGGCGCTTAAAATGCCTTCAGCGTCAATGGGCTTGATGGTGAAGATGTTAACCACCTCGACGCTTATACCTTCTTCTTCAAGAGCGATGGCCGCCTGCATTGCCTCATGCACCATGATGCCGCTGGCAAAACAACGGCGTCGGTTCCCTCACGGAGGGTGATGGCCTTGCCAATGGGCATTTTGGAGCCCTGCTCATAGAGAGTGGCTGCCAGCTTGCGGGGGGTCCTTATGTATTTTACGCCGGGGAGCTCAACAGACTGCTCCAGGACGCTTTCCAGCATGTTGGGGTCTGCAATGTCGAATACATAAGCCTCGGGGATGGCGCGGTACATGGCCAGATCCTCAAAGGGCATGTGGGTGCCGCCGTTGTACGCCGCTGTGACGCCGGGGTCGGAGCCGATGATGGTGACGCTGTTTTTGGCGTAACCGCCGGAAAGAAATACCTGATCGAAAATCCTTCTGGAGACGAAGGGGCCAAAGGAGTGGATGATGGGCTTGAAGCCGACGGCGGAAAGACCGCAGGCAACACCGACCATGTTAGCCTCGGCAATGCCGCAGTTTATGGCGCGGTCGGTATGGGACTTGGACCAGTCCAGGGTGCCGATACAGCTCATAACGTCAGCGTCCAGATAGATAACGTCTGGATCGTTCTCCACAAGTCTAGCAATGGTGGAGCTTGCCGCCTGCTTGAATGTTCGCGGATCGTTTTTTCCGGTATATGCAATCTTCATATCTGCAGCTCCTTAACCAAGTCTTTCATATTCGGCACGAAGATGCTCAAGCCATCTGTTGCCGATTTCTTCAGTGACTGTCATGCTGTGGTTCGCGTATGTGTTTTCCACCTCGGGAATGCCCTTGCCCTTTACGGTGTCGAGAACAATGGCGGTGGGGATGCCCTTTTTGCCGGTTTCCTTAAGAGCGTTGTAAAGCTGCTCAATATCGTTGCCGTCAATAGTCATGGCGTCAAGGCCGAAAGCCCGGAGCTTTGCCTCAATGTCGCCGAGATCAAGGACTTCCTTTGTTGTACCGTCAAGCTGCTTTTTGTTGTAGTCAACCATAACGACAAGGTTGTCCACCTTTTTAGCACCGGCAAACATCATGGCTTCCCAGAACTGACCCTCATTGATTTCACCGTCGCCGCAGATGAGGAATGTGCGGGAGCTTCTGCCCTTCAGCTTGTCACCCAGAGCCATGCCGAGAGCCAGGGATGAGCCCTGACCGAGAGAACCGGTGGTCATATCGACGCCGGGCGTCTTGTTCCTGTCGCAGTGGCTGGGAAGATTTGTTCCGCCCCTGTTAAGTGTGTAGAGCATATCGTAGGGGAAAAAGCCCTTGATTGCCAGCGCAGAGTAAAGCGCGGGGCCTGTGTGTCCTTTTGACATTACAAGCTTGTCACGATCCGGATCGTCGGGATTTGCGGGATCGTATTTCATAACATCACCGTAAAGAACGGCAAGAGTGTCGGCAATGCTGAGGCTTCCTCCGATATGACCTACACCGAAGGATTTAAGCTGATCAATGATTCCGATTCGTATTTTGGCTGCAAGCTTCGAAAGCTCCAGCTTCTTCTCGCGATCCATAAATCTTAGCTCCTTATTCGTTATTTGGATACATGTTCATTATAACACATTCACAATCAAAACAAAGTTTTTATTACGACAATTTTTTTGCATAAAATGCTGCAATTTTCGTCATTTCCGCATAGATAGTGGAGGTGCTGATCTTTTGGCAGGAAAGCTTAAACGAAAAGGCGTGCTTGAAAGGCTTGAACAGATTGCTTTCGGCAGTTCAAACGATGTTGTAAAGCTTGCATTTACCGATGAGGAGAGTGAGGGCGACCTTGACAGTCTCGATCTTACCCTTCTTTCGGAAATCAAAAGAACAAATAACGGTACGGTGGAGGTAAAGCTCATTGATCGGCTCAAGATGATCGAGCTTCTTCTGCGGGAGCTGGAGGAGCCCCAGGTAATGCAGCGGTCAAAGGGTGCGGAGGCCCTTTTTACGGCTATTGACAGGGCAGCCGGTAAGGTCAGTGATGACAATTGACGATCCGTGAGATTTCTGAAAAACAGCTGAGAGTGCTGACCTGGTGGTGCGACGGTTCGCCCTACAGGGATAAGGACGCCATTATCTGCGACGGAGCCGTGAGAAGCGGTAAGACGCTGTTTATGTGTCTGTCTTTCGTCTCCTGGGCCATGCGGCGGTTTAACGGCATGAAGTTCGGCATCTGCGGCAAGACAATCGTATCCCTCAGAAGGAATGTGATCGACATGCTGCTGCCAGTACTTACGGACATGGGGTTCGTGTGTGAGGATAAGATCTCGAAAAACACCGTGACGGTGAGCATCGGCGGAAGAAGCAACCTGTTCCATCTTTTCGGCGGCAAGGACGAGGGCTCGGCGGCGCTTATTCAGGGCATCACCTTTGCGGGGGTGCTTCTTGATGAGGTTGCCCTTCAGCCCAGGGGGTTCGTTGAACAGGCCTGCGCCAGATGCTCGGTCACGGGGAGCAAGTTCTGGTTCAACTGCAACCCCGAGTCCCCGGGGCACTGGTTTTACAGGGAGTGGATAAAGAATCCCGCGGCAAAGAACGCCCTGTATCTCCACTTTAGCATGAGGGATAATCCCTCTTTGTCACCGGCCATCAGAAGACGGTACGAGTCGCTTTACTCGGGGGTGTTTTATCAGCGGTTTGTTCTTGGACAGTGGGTGGCTGCGGACGGTGTCATATATGATTTCTTCGACGACTCCTATGTGAAGCCTGTCCCTGCGGTTGAGTTTGAAAAATACTATATTTCCTGCGACTACGGCACGTCAAACCCCACATCCTTCGGCCTGTGGGGGCTGTATAACGGGGTATGGTACCGGGTGAAGGAGTATTATTTCGCATCCCGGGAGGCGGGGTATCAGAAAACCGACGCGGAATACGTTGAAGACCTTCTGGCTCTCGCCGGGGAGCTTCCCGTCGAGGCGGCGGTGGTCGATCCCAGCGCTGCAAGCTTTATTCAGGCTCTTTACCGCCGGGGGATAAAGGTAATAAGAGCGGACAACAATGTTGTATCCGGAATAAGAATTACAGCCGATCTCCTGAAAAAAGGCCGGATCGTTATCACGGATGTCTGCACGGACGCAATACGTGAGTTTTCCATGTATGTATGGGACAGGTCTTCTGATACGGACAAACCGGTCAAAGAGAACGATCACGCCATGGATGAGATCAGATACTTCGCCGTGACAGTGGCGGCAGATAAAGATACCGAGTTCGCGGCTACTTATGTGGAGCGAAAAAGATAATTATTTTGAAAGGCAGGTTTTTATATGGGATTTCTCAGAAAACGAAGTAAAACACCGGGTGCATCGGTGCAGCTCAGGTCAAGGGACAGCCATCCCTTTGCGCCGCTGAATGACTATGTTCCCCTGAAAAACGGGGAAATAATGCTTTACCGGGCCATAAGGGAGGCCGTCCCGGCTGTGGACGCTGCGGTGGTAAAGCTCATACGGCTTACCGGCGGCTTTAAGGTGGAGGCAAAGGATAAGACTGCTGAAAAGGAACTTAACGAATTCCTGCTCACCGTGCCGACGGGGAGAGGCCAGCAGGGTATGGATTCATTTCTGTATTCATATCTGGATTCCATGATCACCTGCGGCAGGGGCATCGGTGAGATCGTGCTTTCCGGAGATCGGAGCGTCGCGGCGATACTGTGCGGCAACGCGGCGGATATCGAGATAAGGGAAAAGAGCTCACCTCTTGATTTTGAAATATGCTCCTACGCTCCGGGCGGCAGGATCGTTCCGCTTCCGTACCAGAACCTTCTGCTTTTTACACCCTTCAAGCCTGAGTCTGACAATCCCTACGGTGTGTCTCTCCTGCGGTCTATGCCGTTTCTTACGGAAATACTGCTTAAAATATATAACTCCATCGGCATCAACTGGGACAGAGCCGGAAATGTTCGCTTTGCGGTGGTCTACAAACCAAAAAACGACGCCGTGGACAGGGCCTTTGCAAAGGAACGGAGCGAACAGATCGCAAGAGAGTGGTCCGCCGCCATGCAGGCCGGAAAGCACGGTTCGGTAAGGGATTTCGTAGCAGTGGGCGACGTGGACATCAAGGTCATCGGCGCAGACAGTCAGATCCTGGATTCGGAAGTGCCCGTACGTCAGATCATGGAGCAGCTTGTGGCCGCCACCGGACTCCCGCCCTTTATGCTGGGCTTCAGCTGGTCCACAACGGAACGCATGTCCTCCCAGCAGGCGGATATGATCACATCTGAGCTGACGGCTGTGCGCCGCTCCCTTGAGCCTGTGATCAGACGTGTCTGCGACCTATGGCTCGCGGCCAACGGGTTCAGAAGAGACTACACCGTTGTCTGGGACGACATCAATCTTCAGGACGCCGAGGGTGACGCCCATGCGGAGCTTTACAGAGCGCAGGCCGAGCTGTACAGGAACCAGGCGGAGAAATCTACCGGAAAGGAGGTATGAAATTGTTAAAATGCAAGGAAACCATGACAGGTGTAAAGAATGTGATCCCCCCGGAGGATATGGAGGCAATAAACCGGTATTCCAAAACTCCCCTGACACCGGAAGAGGTGTTCACCTTCGATCTCCTGCTCTGCGACAATGAGATCGACCGTGATTTCGAGCGATTCTCGGCGGATGCGATATCCGGGCTTTGCGAGATGTTTTTGGGAAGGACGGGAATATTCGACCACACATGGTCGGCCCACGGTCAGAAGGCAAGGATATATAAAACCCAGGTGATCGAGGATCCCTCAAAAATTACTTCTTACGGTGAGCCCTATATCTATCTCAAGGCGTCGGCGTATATGCTGAGAAACGCCGAAAATGAAGCGCTCATCGACGACATCAGGAGCGGTATAAAAAAGGAAGTCAGCATCGGATGCAGCGTTAAGGAGATCACCTGCAATATCTGCGGAGAACCGGACGGAAGCCCCTCATGCAGTCATATCCGCGGAGCGGAATACGACGGCGTTATTTGCTGCCGTGTGCTGAACGAGCCCACAGACGCTTATGAATGGTCGTTTGTTGCAGTGCCAGCCCAGCGGGACGCCGGAGTTATGAAGCGTTTCTCAGGCGCAGCGGACGACGATGCAATTAAACGCCTGGAAAAGGAAGCCGATCTGGGCAGGATGTATCTCGGGAAGCTGCGGGATGATACTGCAAAATCCGCTGTTCTTGTTTTGCCTGAGCTAAACGAGGACATTCTCAGATCTGTTCTGAGTAAGCTCGATGAAAAAGAGCTTATGAGTCTGGGCGAGACATTAAAGAAGAGAGCGGACAAGCTGTATCCCCCTGTCTGTCAGCTTAAATATCAGCGCGAGCAGGCAAGAGATAAGGACGAAAACTATTACAAAATCTGATATGGAGGTAAATCAATATGAGTATTTCTTTCGGCGGAGTCGGCGAGCTCTGCGTAACATTCAAGACGACAGGTACTGTCACAAAGGGCAGTCCCGTAAAGATGAGCTCCAATGATACGGTGGCGGCATGCTCCAACGGCGACAGATTCATCGGTATCGCGGTCGACGTCAAGAGCGACGGCTACTGCACGGTTCAGGTCAGCGGCTTTACGGTCATGGCCTATTCCGGCACTGCGCCTACCGTCGGTTATGCCATGCTGGCGGCTGATGCCTCCGGCGGCGTAAAGGCAGCTGCCAGCGGCGGCGGGGAACATCTTGTTCTGAACGTGGACACCACCGGCGGCAAAGTCGGTTTCATTATTTGACAGGAGGTAGTTTAAATGGCATTTCATTTTGAAAACGTTAAGCTGGACAAGGGTATGTACAGCCAGACCGGCATGACCTTCACAGAGGTTCTTGAGAAGGCCGATCCTTCCGAAAACTATATCGGCACCCCGGTGGAAGGGCTTGACGCCTACCAGCGCCAGCTCAAGAGATTCGACATCAAGGTCAAGGGCGCAGGCAGCGACCCCGTCGAGAAGTTTTTCAGAACAACACAGAGCTCCGTGCTTTTCCCCGAATACGTTGCAAGAAGCGTCAGAGCGGGTATGGAGGAGGGAAATGTGCTCTCTTCCATCGTGGCGTCCACAACAAAGTTTGAGGGCATGGACTACCGTTCCATTTACTCCGCTCCTTCCGATGACGACAAGACCCTGAGACGCGTGGAAGAGGGCACTGCCATCCCCACAACCGAGATCAAGGTCCAGTCCAATCTTGTTAAGCTCCACAAGCGCGGCCGCATGCTTGTCGCTTCCTACGAAGCCATCAGATTCCAGCGCCTGGATCTCTTCTCCGTCATGCTCCGCCAGATCGGCAGTCACATCATGCGCATGCACCTTGAGGACGCCATCGACGTTCTTGTAAACGGCGACGGAAACAATAATGCCGCTTCAGCGTACGCCATCGGTACAAGCCCCATCACAGGCACCTCCGGCACCCTGACATACGCGGCGCTCCTCGACTTCTGGGCACAGTTCGAGCCTTACAATATGAATACCATCATCGTACCGCCCGCAGTAATGCTCAAGATGCTGAACCTCTCCGTGTTCCAGGATGCTGCAGCCGGTCTCAACTTCCAGGGTACAGGCGAGCTTATCAACCCCCTCGGCGCAAAGCTCATCAGCACATCCGCCGCTCCCGCAGGCAAGATCATCGGCGTTGACAACAAGTACGCCCTTGAAATGGTACAGGTGGCTGATGTGAATGTGGAATACGACAGGCTCATCGACAGGCAGCTTGAAAGAGCGGCCATCACGAGCATTTACGGTTTTGCAAAGCTCTATAAAGAGGCTTCCTGCGTACTTACAGTTTAACGTGTAATCGAAATACAGAGCCGTCTGTTCCGACAGGCGGCTCAGGATAAAAGGCTGGTGATACTATTTTTACGGAAGAAATCTATGCGGCAGCCGTGGCGCTTGCAGGGGAGGAATCGGATGAACTCCTGGGGTTCTGCTGTGCGGCGGAGAGGGAGTTCGTTTCGCGGCTGAGAAACACAGTCACCCCGGAAATGTGCAGGGAAACCCTCATAACTGCGTCCTCAATGCTTGCGGTGTCAATGCTGGGCAGTGTGAAAGACGGCGGAGACGATATCGTCTCCTACAAGGCGGGCGATGTTGAAGTAAAAAGGGGAGAGGTCGGCAGTAAAAGCGCAGGCCTTCGCAGTCAGGCGGAGCTCCTCATGCATCCGTATATGAATGATGATGAATTCAGTTTTATCGGGGTGAGAGGATGATAAGCTTTGCCGCTGTTCTGGACAGGTACGGCGATGACGCGGTTGTTTATACAAACGGTGAAAACCACGCTGTCAAAGCCTTCGTCAACCCTGTTATAAGCGAGAGATACCTGAAAAAGTGGAAAACCATGACTAAGCTCGGCGAGGTCAACAACGCAACGTATTATTACTTCGGCCCTCCGGACTGTGATATCGACGATCCCGAGAATTCACATGTCACAATCCGGGGAAAAACCTACAGGTTCATCCGTGCGGAAAAGTATGTGGTGGAGGGATTTCCGTCCCACTGGGAAGCTATGCTGGAAGTCAAAGAGGAGGATTACGATGGCTGAACTCGATACTGTTATCGGTGCGGTTTGCGAAGCGCTTATTGACGGCGGCGTCCCGGCTGTCATATCCCAGAATCCTTTCGGAGGGAAAAAGCATCACCACGATCCCATAGTGACTGTGGGATTAAAGGCCGGGTCGGTGATATCCTGCGGATTTAAGGAGTATCTGGGTATGCGGTATGACTCGGATACTGACACCGAAAGCGAGGTCTACGGCAAGAGAATCGATCTTACTCTGGGACTGTCCCTGTGGTCGCCGAAGACAAGTGATCACGGACACGAGAAATGCCTGACGCTTTTCTCACAGACTGCGGACGCTCTCGGCAGTCTTCCCGAAGCGCTGAAGGTCAGAGAGCTCAGCTGCGGTGAGACGGATTATGATCATACCGCCGAGATGTTCCGATGTGACGCTGAACTGAAACTGTCGGCATTCCTGACTGCGGAGAAGACTGACGATTCTCAGTTCCTTGATTTTAAGCTGAAAGGAGTTATAACAAATTGACGATCAATACTGAACGATCCGGTGTATTTACATCGTATCAGGCAACAAATGTATCTTATTCCAAAAAAGGCAGAGGGGTGGCAGGCCTTGTTGCCATTGCGGAAACAGGCACGGCGAATCAGGTGTATACCATCTCCTCACCTTCTGAAGCAAGGTCCGTATTCGGGGCGAGCAATATTGCGAAGATCGCCGACATTCTCTTTGCAAACGGTGTATTTGAGATAAAGGCGATCCCGGTGTTCAGATTCGGCAACGATAACGATCCCGCGGCGCAGACCTACGGAAGCGCCTTTGCAAGGATCGCGGCAATCGATGAAGTGCAGGTCATCGTATGCGATTCCAGGCTTTCCGATGTACATGCCGCCATGAAAACGGCGATCCTCGGCGCCGATAACAGGAACAGGTATAAGATCGGCGTAGTCGAGAGCGATGACAGCAGCTCGGATACGATCATCACAAACGCCCAGTCTCTGAACTGCGAGAGAATGATAATGGTCGGCCCCGGAGCCCTGGACGTCGACGGTACGATATCTTCCTGCCCGCTGGCAGCCGCAGCCTTTGCCGGAGCAATGCTGTCCGAGTCTGACCCTGCTGTCCCCATGAACGGCGCAGAGCTTCACGGTCTGGGCGGTGTTACATACTCTCTTACAGAGGGGCTGATCACTAACATGGTGAGAGCAGGTGTTTCTCCCATTGAATGCGTCGGCGGCGTAACAAGCATAATCAGAGGCGTTACAACGTATACAGAGGATTCAAACGGAGACAGCGACCCCACATGGCATGAGATCACCACCATACGCATCGTTGACGATGTAATCCCTGAGGTGAGGGATTCCCTGAGAGCAATGTTTGCAAGGTCAAAAAACACTGCACAGACAAGAGACGCCATAAAGACACAGGTGGTTGTCATTCTCGAAAAGAAGGTGGCCGCTGAGATCATTGACAGCTACGGCAATATTTCTGTGACTCAGGATGAAGAGGATCCGACAACCTGCAACGTCACTTTTGACTTCGCGGTGGTACACGGTATCAACAAGATCATTCTCACAGCAGACATTACGGTTTAAGGAGGATAAGTATGAATACAACGGGATTCCCCACAAGCAGCGACATCTATCTTGAGGCGAACGGCAAAAAAATCGCAGTTGTTCAGAGCTACAGGGCTGTTTCAAAAAGAGCCAGCAAGAGTATTGAGGCCTTCGGCGAGACTGAACCCGTCGCCACCATTGAGGGGCATAAGACATACACAATCGAGCTTACGAGGATCTACGCCACCGATACGGCCATCAGCGACGGTATCGACTTCTACTCCATCAACGATTTCTCCCTTGTTATCGCAAAGCCCGACAGACGCATCGTCTATACCGGATGCCAGTGGGCTGATATCCAGGAGGACGGTCAGCTTGGCGAGACTGTCATCGAAAAGATTACCCTTGTCGCTGCCGGAAGGGTGGAGACGAAGTGAGCGGCGAAATATATGTGAGCTTCGGCGGAGATGAGCTTGAGCTTAGGGATATAAGCGCGGCGGAGTATCTCTCCGCCGGGGCCGAGGCCGGTAAACTGTACAGGGAATCGGGAAATGAAAGCGCGGCGGCAAGGGCGGTCATCCTTGGAGCGTGCCTCCTCAGCAGGGGACTGTACAGCGGTGACGGAAGAGCATATGCGACGGCAAAAGACGTCCTCGAAGCTGTCACCGCGGAGGAGATACTTGAAACGGCGAGGTATGCGGGGATTGACGCCGACATGGTAAAGAAATTCATCGAGAGTGCCGACAGGATGATGAAAAGAGCATCCGATCCGGGAATTAACGCTGCGTCCTCTGATAAGGATTACAGCGCCAGCGAGCGGGGCGGCTTCGGCTTCGATGGAATTGCAGGTGCGTCAAAAGAAAGGTTCGATCCTACGGAGGGTGAAGGCGCCTATGATTATAAAAAAGCGTCAGATCATAATCCTGATCCTGCCCAATACGCCGGACAGAGTGATCTGCGGAAAACGGACTACACTACGGACGGCAATCATGTAACGGGTGACATGGTCGATGGGAATGAGCGCTTACCAGACGGTACAGACCGGAGACGCGGATATGATCTGATTGATCGTGTTATGAATGATGATCCGGCCGGCAAGGCTTCGGTGAAGCTTCCGTTTGAACATAAGACGTATATACCCGAGAGAGACGATATCGTTTCTGCGCAGTCGAACCCATATGAGATGCTGAGCCGTTCACTTTACAGAGCGGCACTGCAGCCCAGAGACGATATGCGCCGGGTATCCGATTTCTTCCAGCGAGACAGCAGAAGATACGACGGCATTATAACGATGTACTGAGAACGGGGTGATTATATATGAAACTGTCACCGATGAGGTTTAAAGACTATGTCTGGCCTCACAATCCAAAAACCTTTGAGGTAACCGATGTTCGCAGGCTGACGGTAAACCCTGTGCCCTTCGGGAGATGGTCGGTAACCGATATGGGAACCAACGCCAGAGTTCTGAAGGGGGAGGGCGAGTTTGTGGGCGACGACGCCTACGACGAGTTTCTGAAGCTGAAGGCGGTGTTTGACGAGGGCACGCCGGGTATCCTGGTGCATCCGGTATGGCAGGCTGTGAGAGTCTGGTTCTCTGCCCTGTCCCTGAGGCAGGAGCCGCTGCAGAATTTTGTAAGCTACGCTTTCGAGTTTGTTGAGGATGAAAGGAGGACAATAAACGGCGGCGTTGTCGTGACAGGCAATGCGGAATCTGTTTCCGATCAGACCGGAACGAGAACGTATACCGTAAAGAAGGGCGATACGCTGTGGAAGATCTCAAAACAGTTCAATCTGACTCTCAATCAGATCATAAAGCTGAATCCTCAGATAAAGAATCCGAATCTCATCTATGTGGGACAGACGGTATATGTGGCATAAGGAGGTTGTATGACAGGTTATCTGATCGATTTTAACGAAAAAAAGTATACTCTTCCAAGCCTTCTGAGCTGGTCCGTGACTCACGGTCTGGGTTCACCCTGCGACTGCTTTGAGGCGGTCTGCAAATACGATCCATCCATGGAGCCGCTCCTTAAAAAGGCCTGCAGGTTCACGGCTGTCCATGACGGCAAAACGGTTTTTTACGGAGTCGTTGACGAGACACAGGCGGAGGTAACGGGTGATGGGTGCCTGTTTTCCGTGTCCGGAAGAGGTCTTGCGGCGCTGCTCCTTGATAATGAGGCTGAGACCGCCCAGTATTACGCCTGTTCCATAAGCGATATTCTGAACAGGCACGTATACCCCTGGGGAATCAGGGATGTCACTTTCAAGTCGCTGGGCTACCTTTACAACTTCGATATCGACAGCGGTGAAAGCGAATGGTCTGTACTGTCCCGCTTTACGAATTTCGCGGCGGGCATCACCCCGAGATTCACAAGAACGGGCAAGCTCGTTATATCAGACGAGGAAGGCAAGCGGTATACCCTTGACAGAACATCGGCATTTGACTTCATCAGAAGGGAACGGCGCTACGGCGTCATATCCTCTGTCCTTGTGAAAAACAAGGTGAGAGGTACGAGGACCATTGTCACAAACGATGAGTTCATACAAAGAGGCGGTTCGTGCAGACATGTACTGAATGTGCCGAGGCTGACGGGCTACAACGCCATGCGGTATACGGGGAAGTATCAGATAAGCGAGTCTGAAAAGGACAGTACTCAGTATATCGTGACTGTCCCAAGGCTGTTCGCGGCAGAGCCCAACGACATCATTACGGTGAATGTTCCCGAGATGGGTCCGCCTGTTACTATGAAAGCGGGCGAGGTCACGGTGTGGGCAAACGCCGCGGGCAGCGGGACAGAGATTACGTTGGTGGAAAGGCAGTGAGAATATGTGGTTATCAGAAAGACAGTCCCGGTCCGGTTCCGGCAGAACAGCGGCAGGTGAAGTGACAATAGGAGGGATGAATACGGCGGTATATACCGATACGGAGATGAGAAACGCCGTTTTCTTTGCCCCGGGTGGTTACTTCTGGGTTCCCGGAGCCGGTCAGAGCATGATTGTTTTAAAAGGCGAAGGCGGTGAGGTTTACTGCATGGACAGGGAGGTTGCCTCGTTGCCCGCAGATATGGAGGAGGGCGAAGTATTTATCACATCGGGCGGTGATGCTTCGATACACCTCAAAAATGACGGCACTGTCCATATAAACGGTGATTTACATGTATCGGGAAGGGTGGTCGTAAATGGAACTGAAATTGAATAACGGAGACTATGTCCCTGACGCGGAATCGTGTTCGGGCTTTTTGACAGTCACCGGTATCGATGAGACGGTTCAGAGGGCGCTGTATAAGCTGACTGTCCGCAGGGGGAGCTTCCCGTTTTACCCGGACCTGGGCAGCAGGCTCTGGCTTTTGGGCAGGGAAAAGCGCTCCGCCAGGGATTCGGCAGCAAGGCAATACGTGGCTGAGGCTCTTTCCGATGAGAACGGCATTTCGGTTTCTGATGTCCTGGTGACAGAACAAGCCGACAGCCTCAGCGTACATGTAAAACTCGTATTGGAAGATACGGTCAGGGAACTGACTGTGGAAGTGTGAGGTGAGACTTTGAAAACAGCAGATGAAATATATCAGAAAATGTGTTCGGACTTTGCTGATCGCGCAGGCATTCCCGTCAGGGACGGCAGCGATATGGCGGTGCGGCTGTATACGGCGGCGGTCCAGATCGAATCCCTGTACTTGTACAACGACTGGGTGAAGGATCAGTGCTTCCCGCAGACTGCGGGCGGAGAATACCTTGACTATCATGCAGAGATGAGAGGGCTCAGACGTCAGGCTGCGACAAA
>JAFRUW010000083.1 GCA_017438675.1 Oscillospiraceae bacterium
ATGGGCATCTCCTGGGGCGCACTTGCAGGCGCGTTCCTGGCTCCCTTCCTGTACAGCATGTACTCCAAGAAGATCACCCGTCCCGCTGTCTGGGCCTCCTTCATCTTCGGTGTGGGCGTCATGGTCATCGACATGTTCTGCAACTTCACAGGCCGTCCCTTCATCAACGCCTACTTCTCCTCCCCCATCAACGCCGGTGTTCTGGCAATGGTCGGCGGTCTCATCATCGTACCCATCGTCAGCGCCTTCACCAAGGTGAACAACACACCCGAGGTGGACAAGATGTTCAAGAACTACGCCAAGCTGGGCGCAAAATAATAAAGCAAAAAACAGTAATCGCGGCTTCGGAGCTGATCCGAAGCCGCGATTTTTTGTTTTATTCGGACATTATGAATCCGTACCAACCGCCGTAATCCAAGATATAGGCGTCCACTTCGGGAAGAGCTCCGATGCGGTAGACCCTGCAACCCGCGCATTCGCCTTCTGTGACCCGACCCATCTCCTCGCCCAGATCGTCCTCCGTTATATCGTTTGCGTCAAGGCGGATAAACTCCGGGTCATGTTCGTCAAACAGGGGATCATACCGTTCGGCAATATCTCTGTAGCATACGGCCTGATATCCGGTCCCGGGATCAAAGTCAACGTGAAGGATCGGATTTACCGGCGCAGTCTCCTCCGAGACGGCGTCTTTTTCCTCCACCGGCATCTCCATTGTATCCTCGGCAGGAGCTTCAGCGGGCTCCTCCGCCCACTCATAGGCAGGTTCTTCGGCAGGCACCTCGGCGGGCATTGCGGCAGGCGCATTATCCTCACCTTGTCCGGCGGTGGAATCGGTACTGTATACTTCTTCTCCGGCGGCAGGCTTCAGCAGTCCCGATCTGAACAGGCCGAAGGCTCCGGCGCCGATGATCACCAGGCTTGCGGCAAGGGCGCCCCACCTCTTCCAGTTCACGTTTATCACATTGGGGACGTATCCCTCCGCCTCTTCGATTATATCTTCGTCAATATTGGTTATCCCGTCGTACAGTCTGATCACCGATTCGCTCATCACAGATACACCCCCTCTTTCTCAAGCTCCGATTTAAGGCTCTGCCTCAGGCGGTACATCTTCTGGCTCAGCTTTGACGGCGTGGTGCGCCATTTTTTGGCAAGGTCGCTCACCGATTCGCCCTTCCAGTACCGCAGGACGAACAGCGCCCTGTCCTCCCGGCTGAGGGTCCTGAGCCAGCGGCTTATATTCTCGCCAAGCTCCGCAGCCTCCATCTCCTGCTCCACGGTTTTGGGATCGGGCAGGCAGTCCTCAAGCTCGCTCAGCATAACGTCCATACCGCCGTACCTCCTTTGGGCATGGTTTTTCCGCCACTGGTCAAGGGCGGTGTTCCTGACCACCCTGCCAAGCCACGCTTTAAGCTTCGCCGGACGCTCCGAGGGCATGGACATCCACGCCTTGTGGTAGGTGTCGTTCACGCATTCCTCGGCGTCCTCCATAAGGGACAGGATATTCTTTGCCAGTCCACGGCAAAAGGCGCCGTATTTTATATCTGTCTGGGTTATGGCATTCTCGTCCCGGTCCCAGTACAGGTCAACTATCATACTGTCCTCCACCTTGATCCCCCTTTCTGTTTAATATCAGGTGTCTCTGTTTTATATAGACGCATTATACCGCAGAATATTTGCGTTCCCGGAAGATTATTTGGAAATATTTGTAAATCCGGGATAATCTTTTTGGCGTTTCCATTATTACTTCTATCGCCTGCGCGGCGGGCGGTTACTTTCTGTTGTTTGACAGAAAGTAACCAAAGAGCAAACCAAAGGAGATCCTTTGGAATCCCGCGGTTAAATTAAGTATTTCGTCCGACCGTGAACTTTATTGTACATATACGGTTGTGCGGCATCCCTAAACCTTAATAGGTTGTGCTTCTGTCGTTCGCTGAACGCTCCTGCTCTGTTGGGTTGGTGCAGTGTCTCATTTGGCGGGTGGGTCGACCCGCCCCTGCACGGGCGTGTGCGATTGTTTTGATGCGGTGGCTCGCGGGTTTTGTCGCATTTGGTTGGGCGCATATCAGGCCCCCTTGTGCAAAGGGGGCTGTCACCGCAGGTGACTGGGGGATTGATAATCTGATCGTCGTTTACTAAACCTTTTTATAATGCCTGCGTGATGTCTTTCATCCTTTGTTATCCGACCTTTCAATCCCTCCGGCACGGCTCCGCCGCGCCACCTCCCTTTACACAAGGGAGGCTTTTTGCGCCCATTTTTCATTTCCCATTTTTCATTTTTCATTTAAAAACGCCCGGCTTTCGCCGGGCGTTCAGCCTTATTTCGACACCATTATGCCGCCCACGGGACGGATGAACAGCTTGTGGCACTTCCCCTCGCCGAAGACGCTTTCCAGCTTCTCCACGAACTCGTCCAGCATGTCCAGGGGCACGAAGTTCTGTGTTGTACCGGCAAAACCGCCGCCGTGAACGCGCCAGGCGCCCTTGCCCTTCAGTATGCTCTCGGCAAGGCAGAGGGCGAGAGATATTCCCTGCTCCGCGGGATTTACGCAGGCGAACACGTTCTGCAGATATTTGAAGGAGGAATCGCCGGAGCTTATGACGGTATCGAGGAAGCCCCTGAAGTCACCCTTGTCGAGGGCCTCCACCTCCTTGTCCACCCTCTTGTTCTCCTCGAAGAAGTGGAGGGATCTGATAAGGGCCCTGTCGCCCAGCTTCTCACGGATGGCGGCGGCGTTTTTAAGCACCTCCTCCTCCGTTGTCTCCCGGAGGACGGTGCAGCCCAGCTCCCTTGCCACAGCCTTCATCTCCGTGGGGATTGCCGCGTACTCGTCGGTGAGGTCTGCATGGTTGCCGCCGGTGTCCACAATGCAGAGGGCGTAGCCGGAATCGGCGAAGTTGAAGTCCACCTTCTCAATGACGGGATTGGAATTGTCCTTAAAGTCGATGGCGATAATGCCGCCCACCGACGCCGCCATCTGGTCAAGGAGGCCGCAGGGCTTGCCGAAATGGACATTTTCCGCGTACTGGGCGTATTTCGCCTGATCCACGGGGCTGACCCTGCCGCCGTTGTACAGCTCATTGAGTACCGTGCAGACGAGAAGCTCAAAGGCTGCGGACGAGGAAATACCCGAGCCCTTCAGCACGTTGGAGGTGGTGTAGGCGTCAAATCCGCCGATCTCATACCCTTCCTCCCTGAACTTCGCCGCGACGCCCCTGATAAGGGACGGGGAGTGGCCGATGTCATCCTCATGGACAGACAGGTCGCCCAGATAGATCTCCGACATGTCGAAGCCCTGGGACTTCAGGCGGATAACATTGCTGTCATTTTTCGCGGCAACGGCGATTATGTCCATATTGACGCTGCCCGCCAGCACCTTGCCGAAGTTGTGATCTGTGTGGTTGCCGCCGATCTCGGTTCTTCCCGGTGCGGAAAACAGGTCCAGCCCCTCGGTGACGCCGAAGATCTCCGTGAAGGAATCCACGGCCTCGGAATACCTGGTGATCTGAGAGTACAGCGCGCTTTCGCCGTAGAGCATTTTCAGAGTATCGTTAAATGCTCCCTCCTGTAATTTGCGTTTTAATTCTTCACTTTTATACATGGCAGTTTCTCCGATCTTTATAATGGTTTGATGGTTTCTTTCCTTATTGTGATTTTATCATAGGTTGGCACTGTTTGACAATATGCGATTTTATCAGCAAATGAAGAAACCATTTGCTGATAAAATCGCAAAGGGGAAGCCCTGATACGCTTCCCCTTTGCGACGGTATTCAATTTTCTCGCCTAAATACCATTCCATCGAAAAAGGAGTAATGAACTCCGCTCATGTTCAAAATCACGGATTTTGAATTTCACATAAAATAGGAACGGTTGTTTTGTTTTGACTTCTTTCGCTTTCTTCCTGCTTTCTTCTTGCATTTTGATTGTACTACATGTTGACTAATGTGTCAAGAGCTTTTTTGAAAAATTTTCAACAATATGCTAAAATTTTTGAGAACAATTTTTGAACGCGGATTTCAGCGGCTTTTTGAGCTTACAGCAGGGCCTTATCGTACACCGCGCGGACGCCGCCCACGAATTTCGGCCTTGTCCTTGCGGCAAGAAGAATGGCCTTGCCTATGTGATCGATGCTCAGCCGGAGGGGCACCGCTACGGGCTTCAGGTGCATGCCGATGAGGGTTCCGCCGATGTCAAGCCCCGCGTCGGCGCGGATGGACTCCACGGCGATGGGCTTCTCAAAATGAGCGTAGGCCTGTGTGGCGAAGGAGCCCCCGGCCTTGGGCTGGGGCACCACGTTAACCCTGTCGCCGGGATGTGGACAGTCGCTCTCGATAATAAGGGAGCGGTTCAGATGCTCGCAGCACTGAGCGGCAAGGTAAATTCCCTTTTCCTTCAGCACTTCGTAAATGCCGCCGAAAACCTGCTCCGCAATGTCCATGCTGGAGTGGGAGCCGATCCTGTCTCCCCCCACCTCACTTGAGGAACAGCCCACGACGACAATATCACCGGCGGTCAGCTTTGCCTTTTCGCACAGCTCTTCCGCCGCCGCTTTTGCGCTTAAATAAATCTCATTCATTTTCATTCGACCTTTCCCGTCAGATATGTACAGTATATCACCGCCGCATGGCGTTTACAAGTCAGGAAAAGAACAATCGGGCGGCAAAGGACGCAGCGATAAAGCCCGCCAGATCGGCGATCAGGGCGGCGGGAACGGCGTATCTTGCCTTTTTCACCCCCGCTGCGCTGAAATACACCGCCGTAACGTAGAATGTGGTCTCCGTTGACCCCAGCATTATCGCCGCCGTCCGCCCGATAAGGGAGTCCGCTCCGTGGCTTGCCATGATCTCGCCTGCCACGGCGTTTGCCCCGCTCCCGGATATGGGCCGGAGAAGCACAAGGGGCGCGGTCTCGGGAGGTATCCCCAGCGCCCCGAATACCGGGGAGAGCAGCCTCGCCAGCATGTCCGCCGCCCCGGATTCCCGAAACATGTACACCGCCGGGAGGAGGACGATGAGGGCGGGAAGAATATCTGCCATCACGTGAAGTCCTCTTTTCGCCCCGGCAATAAGGCAGTCGTAGATATCAACGCCCCTGTACAGCCCGTAGATTGCAGTAAAGCAAAGCATAACCGGAACGACAAGGGCGGAAACCGCGTTTAACCGCGCCATAATTTCCGAAACAGACCTGCCGCCGCAAGCCCCGCCGTTACCGAAATCGCCGAGGTAAACCACACCGCCGGGATGATGTCAAAGGGTGATGCCGCGCCGAAGGAGGCTCTCAGGGCTGCGGCCGTGGTCGGTATGAGCTGGATCGAGGCGGTATTCAGGACCACAAGGGTACACAGGTTGTCAGTGGCGGCGTCCCCCTCCGACAGCTCCTTTGCCGCCGCGATCCCCAACGGCGTCGCCGCGTTGCCGAGACCCAGAAGATTTGCGGACATGTTGGCGGATATGTTTTTTTCCGCGTCCTCCCCGATGCTGTCCGGGAATATCACCGAGATCACCGGGCGCGTGATCCGGGCAAGCCCCGCCGAAAGACCGGACCGCTCCAGTATCTCCATCACACCCGTCCACAGACACGTCACGCCGCCGATGCCCATCACCAGCGTCACGGCGCTTTTCGCCCCCTCCACAGCCGCGGTGCCGAGACCCTCCCCGTTTCCGGTGACTATCCCGACCACAGTGGACGCCGCCACCAGAACGCCCCATATCCATGCCATTGTCACAGTTTCCTCATCCCTTTCCCATGGTATATTACAGTCATATTCCCCGCCGGGACGGGTTATTCATTTCCTTGTAAATTCGGGCGGAATGTGGTATGATTTTCCAAAGAGCACAATCAAGCTGAGAAAAGGAGGCGCCGTTATGCGTCTTTTCATCGCCATAAGCTTTACGGAAGAGAACCGCCGCATCCTGGCGGACACGGCGGAGCTTCTGCGGGCAAATTCCCGGGGCGGCACCTTCACCCGGGAGGAGAATTTCCACATTACGCTGGCCTTTCTTGGGGAGGTTCAGCCTTTTGAGGTGAAAAAGATACGTCAGGTCATGGCGGCCTCCGCGGGCCCGGCTTTTGATTTTGAGATCGGCGGCCTCGGCAGATTCAAACGCACCGGGGGCGACATTTACTGGCTGGGCATAGAGCGTGTGCCGGAGCTTTTTGACCTTGCGGAGAAGCTTCAGACCGGGCTCCGGGCCGCGGGCTTCGACATTGAGGACAGGCCCTTCAAGCCCCATCTCACTCTCGGCCGTCAGGTGATGCTGGACTGCGACCCCAAAACACTTGACACGCCTGTTCTTAGCTGTCACGCCGGGCGCATAAGCCTCATGCAGTCCCAGCGGATCAGGGGCGTACTGACTTACACGGAGATCTACGGGAAGGAGCTGAAGGCAGATGGCTAAAATCGACAGTCCTCAGTCGGGCATAATCGAAGTTGACGTTCACGGTATGACGAAGCGTCAGGCGTATTTCGTCATCAACCAGCGGCTCAACTCGGCAGGCTACGGCGTTTACCGTATCCGCGTCATACACGGCTTCCACGGCGGCACCGAGCTCCGCAACATGGTGCGGAAGGATTTCAAAAAGCACCCCAAGGTGAAGCGCATCGAATGGGGCCTCAATCCGGGTGACACGGACCTCATAATCCGCGAGTTATTTTAAAGGTAAAACCCTCTGACGTGGAATCGTCAGAGGGTTTTTTGTCATTTTTCGTCTTTTATAAGTCCCAGCTTTGAGGCTATGAACTTCCCTGCCGGAGCAAGGACTTTGTTTTCCCCGAACACCCGTGCAAGCGGGCCTAAGCATCCCGGAAGGATTTTTAACAGCAGCGGGCGGTAGACTTTATCCTCCAGATCCAGCCACTTCGGCAGGCGGTCGGCATACACCCTTACGCCGTTTTCCTTCTTCATAAGGAACCCCCGGATGACGAGGAAATACACGGTCACGCCGATGGCAAGGGATATTCCCCCGCCCTTGAGATTCTCAAGGGAGAAGTAGTTCACCGCGTGCTCCAGTTCCCCGCCGTGGATAAAGCTCTGCCCCAGCTCCGCTATACGGTTCATGGTGATGCCGGAGGTCATGCCCAGCAGGGGAAGGACAGCGGCGGAACCGATAAGAGCAGCCGCCGACAGGGGCGACAGGCTCTTTTTTATGCCGTCGTACTTCTCCTGACATTCGGTGTTCTTTTCCACAAAGATGCAGACGTAGAGCTTCGTCATGTAGGCCACCGTAAGTCCCCCGGCGATGAGGAACAGCCACTCGGCGATCTTTATCCAGATCAGTCCCGATTCCGCATAGAACTCCACAATGCTCTCATGGAGTAAGGTCTTGCTTATATATCCGTTCCACAGTGGTATGCCGCCGATCCCCAACGCCCCCATAAGGAAGGCAAAATGCAGGATTGGCTTGTTCCTGCCGAAGCCCCGGAGCTTATTGAGATCCAGGGTGTGGACGTTCATGTAGATGGCCCCGGCGGTCATGAACAGCACAAGCTTTATGAGGGAGTGGTTCACCATGTGGAGCATGACGCCTCTTGCGGCAAGAGCGTTTTCATGGCCCAGAAGACAGCACATTGACAGTCCCGTGAGGATGAACCCGATCTGGGACATGGAGGAGCAGGCAAGAGTTCGCTTTAAGTTCACCGACAGCACACCCAGCACCGCGCCCCACACCATTGTGATGACACCGACTATCAGCATGGCAAAGCCCCAGACTTCGTCGTATCTGAAAATATGGCAGCAGAGTACGATCATGCCGAACACACCCGCCTTTGTAAGAACGCCGGAAAGCAGGGCGCTTGCGGGGGCGGGCGCCACGGGATGGGCCTTGGGGAGCCAGATATGAAGGGGGAACATGCCCGCCTTCGCCCCGAAGCCGAAGAGTATGCAGGCCCCGGCGGTGTAAAGCGTTCCCCGGTTTGAGACGGCTTTGCAGGCGTCGTACAGCTCGTCGATAACGAGGGTGCCGGTCAGATTATTGAGCAGGAACATGCCCATGAGGGTCACAAGGCCGCCGATGACGGCAACGGCAAGATATGTATTGGCCGCTCTCAGGGCGTCCCCGGTCTCATCCTGAGCCACCCAGGGGAAGGAGGCAAGGCTCATGACCTCAAAGAACAGGAAAGCGGTCATAAGATCAGCCGACAGGAACACGCCCTGTGTCGCTCCAAGGGTCAGGAGGCAGAACAGGAAGTATCTGTCCGTGTTGTGATAATGGGCGAAGTATTCCGGTGACAGGAGGGCAGTCATAAACCACATAAAGGCGGTTATGACCGTGTAAACGCACCGGAAGCCGTCCAGTCTGAGGTTTATCCCGCACAGGTCAGCGGCGTATTCCCCGTTAAAGCACATAACGGCGGCGAGTATCGTCAGGCACAGCTCGATAAACGTGACGGCGATCACCGCAAAGTCACGGGAGCGTCTGTTTTTTCTCCCCGCAAGCCACACCGCGGGGGCGCTCGCCATGGGGAAAACAACAAGTAAAAGGATAAGAATATTTCTCATATCGGCACCTCCTTAAACGCCCAGGAGGGCGGAAACAGTCTCGATTACCGCCCCTCCGAAAAGACCCGAGGCAAGGCACAGCAGGGCAAGCAGGACCATGGGAACAAGCATGGGTGCCCTGGCTTCCCTTGAGCGCACTTTCTTCTTCGGTTCCCCGTCATCCGGCGGGAAGAACGCCTTTACCGATATCGTGAGCATATAAACCGCCGTTAAAAACGCGGAATACAGCAGGGCGCATACGCCGATAGTTGACATAATATTCCCGGTTTCTATTGCCGACTGAGCCAGGAGCCACTTGCTCAAAAACCCGTTCAGCGGCGGCACGCCCGTAAGGGCAAGGCCGAACACCGTAAAGCATACGAAGGTGACGGGCATCCTCTTTCCGAGCCCTGTCATGTCGTCGGCGTATTCCTTACGCAGCCTGTGTATCACTGCCCCTGCGGCAAAGTATGCCCCCAGCTTGAAAATCGCATGGAACACCATGTGAACGACACCGGCTGCAAGCCCCGCGGCTGTCATCTGTGTCACGCCGAAGAGGATATATGAAGCGTTGGAGCAGGTGGAATATGCCAGTCTCCGCTTTATTTGCTTCTCTCTCCGCGCCATGGTGGAGCCGAATACTATGGTCACAACGGTGACGCCCATGGCGGCGTACTGTGCCCATGTCCCGGCCAGGAAGTCTGCCTCAAAGGTGTAGAAAGTGAGGCGTATCACGGCGAAAACTCCCGCGTTCACCACCGCTATGGCGTGGAGGACGGCGGAAACCGGCGTTGCGACAACGTAGTCTCTCGGCATCCAGCCGTGAAGGGGGAAAACCGCCGCCATAACTCCGAAGCCCATAAAGCCGACAAGATACATTGTCATCGCAGTATTGGCCTCCCCCGGATCGAAGGAGCCGCCCATGCCGAACTCCGAGCCTCCCCGGAGCAAGACAAACACAACGGCGGCAAGGGCAAGCACAGCGCCGATAACGGAATAGATCAGATATGTCCTTCCCGCCTTTTTTGACTGCTTAGTCATGCCGTGGAACACCAGCGGAACCGTTGACGCCGACAGCAGCAGGCAGAAAACATACATGGTGAGGATAGTGCCGGACAGGGCAATGCCGAAGGCGGCTCCCATGGCAAAGAGGAAACAGGCGTTAAACCAACGCACCTTTCCGTCATGGCGCATGTACTCTGCGGAGTAGACCGCCGCCACAGGCCATAGGGCTGCGGCGATCCCGGCGTAGATTTTGCCCATGCCGTCAAGCTTCAGCGAAAGCGCCGTGTTTCCGGCTGTTCCCAGCAGGGTAAAGCTCTCTCCGCTGTCTCTTGTCAGGAGCATCCACATGGCGGCTGACGACGCGAAAACAGCGATGAGGACAAGTATATCCCTGCTTCTGCGGCTGCGGAAAATGTCAAGGGTCAGAGCAAGCCCGAAAAGCGCGGGCAGCAGAATCGTGATTATCAAAGACATTCAAATCCCCCCTTAACACATAAGCGACGCCAGCGAACCGGTGAAATCCGCGATCCCGCTGGAGAACAGGCCCAGCGCCACGGCAAGAACGGCCAGGATCACCATGGGGACCCACATCACCCTCGGCTCGTGAATACGCCTGAACGCATCATTGTCACCGCCCGGGAAAAAGCCCTTCACCGCGATGGGGAGAAGATACCCGGCTGTGAGGAGGGCGCTTACGAGAAGCACAACGGGAATGAGCCACTTAAACGCCCCGTTCATACCCTTTAGCGCGGCAGAGGCCAGATACCATTTGCTCAGAAAACCGCCTGTGGGAGGTATGCCCACAAGGGTCAGGGAAGCAAGGGTAAAGCACCACATGGTCACGGGCAGCTGCTTCCCGATACCGGTGAGCTGACCGGCTTCCGTCTTGCCGGTGAGGTAAATTATCGCTCCTGCCGTGAGGAACAGGCAGACCTTGCTGAGCACATGGAATATTACATGGAGAAGGGCGCCCTGAACTCCGGCGGGGGACAGCATGAAAAGGCCCACCATTATGTATGAAAGCTGGCTCACGGTGGAATAGGCCAGCCGCTTTTTCAGTACCTTTTCCAGATACGCCATCATGGAGCCCATGAAAACGGTGATGAGGGCAAGGATCAAAAGGGCCGTCTGCACCCATGTTCCCCTTAAAAACTCAGCGCCCACAACGTAGTACACCAGCCTGATCACCGCTATTACCCCGGCCTTGGCGATGAGCCCCGATAAAAGGGCGCTTGCGGGGGCGGGGGCCGCCGGGTGCCCCGTGGGGAGCCAGCCGTGGAGGGGGTACATGCCCGCCTTTGCCCCGAAGCCGATGACCGCCGCGAATATCACAGGGAGCAGTATTTTGCTGTCCCTTACGGCTGCAGCCGTATCAAGGGACCCGCCGGGGACAAAGCTCATGGATGACGTGTATTTATAGAGGAAGAATATGCCCAAAAGTGCCAGAAAAGCCCCGGCTATGGAATAAAACAGGTATTTGAGCGCCGCGGAAACGGACTCCTTCGTCATGGAGTGAATTACCAGCGGCATGCTCACAAGGGTGAGCAGCTCATAGGCGGTGTAGAGCGTCGCCATATTGGCCGCCAGGGCTGTCATCAGCATGGCCCCCTCGGAAAGCAGCATGAAGGCAAAGAAACGATCCTCGTTTTTCTCATGCTTCATGTACTCACAGGCGAAAAGCCCGGTAAGGAGCCACCCGACGGAGATGAGGATGATAAACAGCCTGCCCAGCCCGTCAATGCCCAGATCAAGGCTTAACCCCTCGGTGATCCTGAGTATGTGGAAGGACGCGTCCCCGCCGAAGGCCAGCGTCACGCACACGCCTGCTTCGGCGGCAAGGACCGCCATAAGCAGTATAAGCTTCGTAATTCTGTTCTTTATCCTCACGGCAGGGAGCAGAAGCCCCGCCAGGGTGGGGATCAGAACCGCGGTAAGCAGCATTTTCTTCAGTTCCTTTCTTTTATGATGGAGGTCAGATGCCGGTTATAACGTTCACATGGGTGTCGCCGGAGAAATAATCCGCCTCACGGGAATGGCAGGAAAAGACTATCACCTGCCGTGTTTCGCTGAGTTCAAGGAGCAGATCGAGAGCCCTCTTCATGCGGTCGTCGTCAAAGCACGTCAGCGCATCGTCCAGTATCACGGGGCATTCCGGCAGCATGAGGCTGCACATGGCAAGCCGCAGGGACAGGTAAAGCTGATCCTTTGTGCCCTGACTGAGGGACAGAACCCCCCGGCTGACGGAGTCTCCCTCCGCCCTTGCCGTGGCGTCAAGGCTCTTGTCGAACCGGAGCGCCAGATATTTCCCGCCGGTCATGCGCCTCATATACTCCCCCGCGATCTCACTGATCACCGGGGAGAAGCGTGTCTGCATCTCACTGTCCGCGTCCTTAAGGGTGTTCACCGCAAGGGTCACGGCGTCGTATTTCCGCCTGCAGTCCAGAATCGATTTCTCAAGCTCCTCGATCTCGCCCTTCAGCACCGCCGGGTCGCCCATGGACCGGACGGCCCCCAGCTCCTGATTGTACCGCTCACGGAGCACGGCAAGCTCGTCCCCGCTCTGCCTCAGCATGCGGAGGGTGGTCTCCCTGTCCCATTCGGGCTCAGGCAGGGGCGCACCGTCGTCCTCCTCCGCTGCAGTCTGCTCAGCGTTCAGCATTTCGTATATCCTTCCGGCACTCTCATATTCTGATTTCGCCTTCAACAGCTCGTCGAGCTTATCCGCTGCCCTTTCCACCTCACGGTGAAGCTGGGGGACAGCGTCGATCCTTCCGAATACCCGCCCGGCGTCCTGAAGCAGCTCGTTTTCCGCAGTCGCCACCCTGTTTTTTGACATATCGCAGGCGCTTTCCGCAAGGGATACGCCTGTTTCGGCGTTCTTTAATCTTTCGGAGCACCTCATGTACTCCTCCGCCGCTTCGGTCAGCTCATCCGCGGAGTCCATGCCGAACTCGTTCAGTATGGCGTCCCGGGCGGCCTCCGACTGCTTGTCTGACGAAGGAATGAGATAAAGGGCGATGCCCGAGGCCGCAGCACCCACAAGGCTCAGCGCAAGGGCGGGGGTACTGGCGTTAAACACCGTGGCGGTGACAATGCAGATCACGCATAACGCGGTCAGGGCGATACTGACCGTCTTGCGGCGTCTGTCGTTTTTGAATTCCGCCGCCTTTCTGTCATATTCCGCCGCCTTCTCCGCCTGGGTTCCGGCGTACAGGGGCGTAACGCCCTTTACGGCGCATCGGTTCAGCCGCTCTTCTGCGGCGTCCCGCTCCGCGATCCTCTTGTACTTTTCCGAAATATCACTCTCCGCCAGACCGCGAAGCATCTCAAGGGCGGACAGTTCTCCCCGGAGCCTGACCACATCCTCACGGGTCACGCTTCCAACGGACTCCCTGAGGCGGCTCATGCGTTCTCCGGCGTTTTCCATGTCCTGCTTCGCATGGTTTAGCCTGCGTCTCGTCTCACGGGCTTCACGCTTCCTGTGAAGCTCCATTTCCCCTCTCAGAGCTGCAACTCTCGCCTCTTTTCTGTCCAGCTCCTTTTTCAGATCGCCGATTTTCCCGTTTTCGGTCTCCAGCGATTCAAGCTGCCGTCTGGCGCTGTCAAGCCGCTCCTCCAGCATGGGGAGCCGCCCGGTTTTGTTGTATTTAAGCTCCCTCTGCCACTTGCGGAGCCGCCGGTCGATCTCACTGTAGGACGCTTCCTCGTCGCCGGAGGAGACAATGCGGTCTATCCTGCGGTCAAGATCGTCGCTTCTCACCACCTTGACCCCGGCCTGACCGATGAATGCGGTGCGGGAAAACACGTCCTCGGAGGCGCCGGTAACTGCCTCCCCGGAGAAATTCTCCACGGGCTCGCCGTTTAAGTCGTAGACCGCACTCAGTTTGCGCATGGGCGCCTGACCCTGGGATGTGCGCTGGATTGTTATATCCTTCCCGCCGGCGGTGAGGCGCATGGTGCCTTCCATAACGCCTCCGGCCCAAGGCAGATACCTGGTCTTGTCCGGGAGATAATCCTCCTTTTTCCTGCGGGAGGTGTCGATACCGTACAGCATGGCCCGGATAAAGGCGCACCACGTGGATTTTCCGGACTCGTTGGGGGCACAGATCACGTTAAGGCCGTCCTTTAAGACCAGCTTTTTGTTTTTAAGCTTTCCGAAGGAAGCGTCAAGCTCTTTTATGATCACAGCTCCACCCCCTCACGGTTGTTGAAGGCGGCCATGCCGTACTCCGCGGCCAGCAGGATCGCCCTTTTGTCGGCGTCGGGGGCGTCGTATTTCTCCCGCATCATGCGGAGGAACAGCCCCTTCAGATTATCCTCCTCAAGCCCCAGCCATATATTTTCATCCGGGGCGGTCTCATCGACTATTGTCAGGTGATAGAACCGGTCCTCAAGCTTTTCGTAAAGCCGCCTTATCTCCGGCTTTCTGTCCCACTTCCCCGTGAGTATCAGTCGGGTGACCGTGTTCCTCCCGTCCTCGGGGATCGCGCCGTCAAGCTCCTTCTGTCCGGCTCTTATTATCCTGTATTCCCTGGCGGAAAGGGGTTCGAATCTGAGGTCAACGCTCCCCCTGTCCACCGTGCCGATGATGACGCCCTTTTTCCCCGTCTCGTCAAAGCCCCGTCCCATGGGGCAGCCGGGGTAAGCGTAAAACGTATTCCCGGCGCGTTTTATGCCGGAAAAGGTGTGGACGTGACCGAGGGCGAGATAATCGAGGTTCGTGTCCCCGACGGCCTTCTCGTCGATTGGGGCGTAGGACTCCCCGCCCAGCTCCCCGTGGAGCGCCATTATGTTAAGCATTTCACTGTCGGGCGCGCGGAAGCCGCTTAATAAGGACGGCATC
>JAFRUW010000084.1 GCA_017438675.1 Oscillospiraceae bacterium
GACTTGAAGGAATCTATGACGGAAACAATGGACTTCTTGATGGAGCCGTAATAAAAGATGTTTATGAGAATCATCAGTACGGCGATAATTATCATCATTATTCCGGAGAAATAGAACGGGAAATTGTCGGAGATGGCAATGTTGGCGCCCTCGATTTCGGCAAATTCGGCGGAGAAATTGGAGGTGTCTGCCACAAAGGACGGAGCGAAGAAGCAGAGCGCCGCGAATAAAAGAATCAATGCGGTGCCGATCCAGACGAGCACTCTTTCGATAGTTATGATGACGGACAGGGTTTTGAGACCGCCCAGACGCATTTCTTCCTCAGGGCTCTTCGCTGCGAAGTATACGCGCCAGAAGGCTGTGAGCATGATGACCAGAAAAGCCAGGGAGACAACAGCGGAAACGATCGCGGCAATAACAGAGCTTGTATCAGCCTCTTTTATGCCCACAAAGGAAGCACCGAGGATGCCCACTGTTATAAAGGTCAAAATGGTGTAGATGATGCAGAACCACAGGAGCAGGGGAGAACCGAGCTTCTTTTTTAAGACGGCGGCAAAGCCTTTGCTTTCCGGAATGGTTCTTTCGGGCGGAGCGGACACATCGCCGCATACGGGACAGAGACCGGTGGCCTGATCGATGGGCTGACCGCATTTAGGACAGAAATTCATGATAGTTCCTCCTTATTGATAATTTGTGTACTGGGGAGCCTGACTGGACGGGACGGGAGTGTCCTTGACTTTTTTCGCAAGGGCGGCACCCAGGAACAGCATTGCGGCAGAAACAAGGTCTGCTGCAACTGCCAGAATATCGATCTCCTTTTCGGCATAAATGTGGCTGCCGAAGGAAACGAGAACGCTGAGGATACCGAGAACGATAAGCCACACTGAAACCGTTCCCAGTTTTACCATGCGGTGCTGATCTGCTTCGACAGAGGCGATGATGGACTTTACAGACTTGCTGATATTGCCGTAGAAGAAGATGTTTGCGATAAGGAACAGGATCGCACCGAAAATGCACGCGACTCCAATAAGCGTAACTACAGCCGAATTGGAGAAATACGGGATAAGTTCATCAAGCACATCGGGGGAATCCGGAGTGACGGTGATAGCGCTTGAAACTGCGGAAGGCGCCGCAAAGCACAGGATCGCGATCACAACAAAGACGCCGAAACCGATCCAGAAGATAACCTTAATTATCGTGATGATAACGGACGTAAACTTAAGTCCGCCGATGCTCATTTCATATTCCGGGGAGCGGGCGGCGGCGTATACGATCCAGAACGCGATTGCGGTCAGGATGCCGAGAATATCAAAATTCACATTAAAATATGAAACGCTGAAGGTGGACTTGCTGAAGAATGAGAGCACAACGCTGATTGTTGCCAGTATACACAGCGCAAGCATGATGCCTGAGCCTATCCTCTTTTTCAGAGCCGGGGTAAATCCCGATCGCGCGGGTGCCTGATACTGAACCGGAACGTCAGCATTTGTGCCGCCGCATACGGGACATGTACGGGTGACCGGATCAAGGGGTTGACCGCAATTGGTGCAGAATTCCATGAACCATGACCTTCTTTCTTTATAGTATTAAACAATATTATAGTCAAAATGCTGTAAAAAGTCAATGATAATAAGTTACAAAGCGTTTAAAATACAAGAATTGTGACGAATTATGTAAACGAATCTGCCGCTTTGTGTATATTTGCTGGACAAAAACCGTATTACCGGGTATAATCCGCAGTACAGTCTGTTTTAAAAGTTCGGAGAAAACAATGTACTGCAATTACTTTTCAAAAGCCATGAGGGAACGCTTCGGCGGCAAGGTATACAAGCTGTCCCTTGACAGCGGCATGAGCTGCCCCAATCGGGACGGGACTGTCGGCGCCGGAGGATGTATATTCTGCGGTGAAAAAGGGGCGGGTGAATTCGCTGCCGGGAGTGACGGGAATATAGAAGCCCAGCTTGAAGCGGCAAAAGCCAGGGTCAGCTTCAAGACAAAGCCGGGGACCCGGTATATCGCCTATTTCCAGAGCTACACAAACACGTATGCCCCGATCGAGCGGCTCCGGGAGCTGTACCTTCCCATGGCGGAAAGGGACGATATCTGCGCCGTTTCCATTGCAACGAGGCCCGACTGCCTGTCTCCGACCGTTGTGGAGCTGCTTGCCGGGATCAACAGAGTGAAGCCCGTGTGGGTGGAGCTGGGGCTTCAGACAGCCCATGACAGTACGGCGGAGATCATCAGGCGCGGGTACAGGACAGCAGTTTACGACGACGCTGTGAGGCGGCTCAAGGATGCCGGTATCGATGTGGTGACCCACATGATAATCGGCCTGCCAGGCGAGACGGAAGAGATGATATACGAAACGGCAAAGCACATCGGTGAAGCGGGCTCCGACGGGGTAAAGATTCATCTGCTGTATGTACTGCGGGGCACTGAACTGGAAAGGATGTACCGATCCGGGGAATACGAGCCCCTTGAAATGGATGAGTATATAAGGCTGCTTGCGGGCGTCATACGGCGTCTGCCGCCGGAGACGGTGCTGCACCGCATTACCGGGGACGGAGCAAAGCGCGATCTTGTCGCTCCGCTCTGGAGCGCCGACAAAAAGCGGGTTTTAAACGAGATAAACCGGGCTTTTGAAAGGGAAAATGTTGTTCAGGGGTCGCTCTGGAACGGTAAAGCTTGATAAAACGGAAATAATATGCGATAATACGTTAAAAACAGTTAATGAGGTGGAACCCATCGAAAACACACTTGAAAAGGAAAAAGAAAGAGCTATACTTGTGGGCCTGTACGCCGACACTCTTGATAAAAAGGAATGCTCTTCAGATGACAGTATAGACGAGCTGGAGGCGCTTCTGGAGACTGCCGGCGGTGAGTGCATGGGAAAGGTTCTGCAGTCCCGCCACGCCCCCGACCCCAGGAGCTTTATCGGCGTTGGCAAGGTCATGGAGGTCAAGGAGCTGGCGGAGATGAACGAATGCTCCCTCGTGGTGTTCGATAACGAGCTGTCTCCATCCCAGACAAGGGCCCTGTCCCACGATCTTGATCTGAGGGTAATAGACAGGAGTTCCCTGATCCTTGATATTTTTGCCCAGCGCGCCAAGACAAAAGAGGGCCGCCTTCAGGTTGAGCTGGCCCAGTATAAATATATGCTTCCCAGACTTACGGGTATGTGGACCCACCTTGTGAGGCAGACTGCCTCCGGCGGGTCAAGCCCCATAGGCACAAGGGGCCCCGGTGAGACACAGCTTGAAACCGACAGACGGCATATCCGCAGGAAGATAGACAAGCTGGAGCAGGAGCTGGAAGCGGTTCGCAAGGTAAGAAACACCCAGCGCAGAAAGCGTGAGAAAAACGGCATCCCCGTTGTTGCCATTGTGGGCTACACCAACGCAGGCAAATCAACGCTTCTTAACAAGCTGACCGACGCCGGTATACCGGCGGAAAACAGGCTTTTCGACACCCTCGACACCACAACAAGGAAGCTGAAGATCAGCCCCAGGACGGAGATACTTCTCTCCGACACCGTAGGATTCATCAGAAAACTGCCCCACCATCTTGTGGAGGCATTCAAGGCAACTCTTGAGGAGCTGACATATGCCGATCTGCTTCTCCACGTCATCGACGCTTCAAATCCCTCGTGGCGTGAGCAGGTTGAGGTGGTGGATGAGCTCATCGACCAGCTTGAGGCAGGAGAGACTCCCAGAATACAGGTTTTCAACAAATGCGACATCATGGAGGGAGAGATACTCTACAAGGGCGAGTACAATGTGGAAATCTCGGCAAAGACAGGGTTCGGCCTGGACAGGCTCCTTGAAAAGATGGACGCTGTCCTTTCCGACGGCAAGCGAAAGGTCACGCTGCGCCTGCCGTACTCAAAGGGCGGGCTTCTGGAAACTCTCCACAGCAAGGCGGCAGTGCTGAGTACCGAGTATCTGGGCGACGCCATACTTGTTGAGGCAATTGTCAGCCAGGAGATGTACGGCAGAGTGAAGGAATTCGAGACGGATTATGTGACAGAGCGGGAGACGGTGTGACGTTATCCCGCTGACCGGAAAGTGGAGACTGATATGACGGAATATCTGATTCCAAGCGGATACGGAGAGGCGGAGATGGTGGAAAAGCGCTCCCGGTTTATAGGCAGAGTGTGGTTCACCGAGACTGAGGAGGAGGCTGTGGCGCGGATAAAGGAGATGCGCGAAAAGCACTGGGACGCCACCCACAACGTGTACGCCTATATAATCCGGGACAGCGGCATAATGCGCTACTCCGACGACGGGGAGCCACAGGGCACCTCCGGCATGCCGACGCTGAATGTGTTCCGGGGTGAGGGAATACAGAACGTGTGCTGCGTTGTTACCAGGTATTTCGGCGGGATTCTGCTGGGTACCGGGGGACTCGTGCGGGCGTATTCCGCCGCGGCAAAGCTGGCTCTTGAGGCGGCGGGCATAAGCGTTGTGCGGCTTTGGAAGGAGATAGTGCTTGCCTGCAATTACGGCCAGTATGAGCCTGTCATGAAGACTCTCGCGTCCTTTGACGGCATCACCGCGGATGTGGACTTTGGGGTGGACGTTATGATAACGGCCCTTTTGCCGGAGGAAAAGGCGGAAGGCTTCTGCGTCAGGGTTTTCGATCTGACCTCCGGGACGGTGGCCTGCGAGACAGTGGGCGAGGAATTCCGGGCCGTGAAGCTGGAAAAATGAGAATGCTTCAAAGAGATTATATTATTTTTTCAAAAAAGTATTGACAAACGGCGCTCCCGCGATTATAATATCGCTTGTGTTTAGCGGGATTGTGTAAAGGTAGCACAGCGGACTCTGACTCCGTATGTGAGGGTTCGAATCCTTCTCCCGCTGCCAA
>JAFRUW010000085.1 GCA_017438675.1 Oscillospiraceae bacterium
CATTGCCGGTACCGCAGGGAAAAACAGTCACTGAGGCATTATCGAAACCTGCCGCGCCGTTCACGCACTCATTGAAGGTGCCGTCACCGCCGCAGGCGTAGACACGGAGCTCACTTCCCTGCTCCGATTCCTTCTTCACCTTTTCCACTGCGTCCCAAACCCCTGAGGTGATGTAAATCTCATAATCCTTTCCGCTGTCGGCCATCAGGCTTTCGATCGTATCAATTGTATTTCTGTAATCGTTGTGCCTGCCCCCGGCGATGGGATTCACAATAAACAGGTGCTTCATTATTCTTTCCTCTTTTTTCTCTTTCTAAAAGGATGATCCTCATCTGTACATAAAAAGGTCGCATTTTATCATACCGTTATACAGCTTCCTCTTTTTGTCCGCCGTGCGGCCGAAGGTGCGCTCAAATTCGGTATGAGAGGACAGGATATACATTTTCCAGCCTTCAAGGTTTTTTACTGCCCGTCCGAAATCCCGATAAAGGATTTCCGCTTCCCGCCGCTCCATGACACGCTCGCCGTAGGGAGGATTTGAAATTATGATGCCTCTGCCTTCGGGGGAAAACTTTCTCGCGTCGGCAGTCTCGAACTTTATATGGCTGTCAACACCGGCGCGTCTGGCATTTGCGCGGGCGATTTCAATAGAATCGGGATCGATGTCACCGCCGTGAATGTCATAGCTTCCGCGGAACTCCCTGTCCCTTGCCTCGGTTTTTGCCTTCTCCCAGACGTCGCTTTTAAGCCACAGCCACTTCTCCGCCGCAAAATGTCTGTTAAGTCCCGGCGCTCTGTTGACCGCCGCAAGAGCTGCCTCAATAGGTATGGTGCCGGAGCCGCAGAAGGGGTCCCACACCGTTTCTCTGCCTCTGTATCTCGCAATTGACACCATGGCCGCGGCAAGAGTCTCACGAAGGGGTGCTGCGTTGCCCACCGGGCGGTAGCCCCTCTTATGAAGCCCCGCTCCGCTGGTATCCAGATACAGCCAGGCAATGTCGTTCATTATCGCAAACTGCACCTGGTACTTTGCGCCGGATTCCCGGAACCAGCTTGTTCTGTATTTAAGCTTCAGCCGCTCGACTATTGCTTTCTTAACTATGCTCTGGCAATCCGGAATTGAATGAAGATTGGAGTTCAGGGAGTGCCCCTTTACGGGGAATGCGCCGTCGATGGGGATATACTTCTCCCAGGGCATGGCCTTTACGCCTTCAAACAGCTCATCAAAATTCCCGGCGCCGGTGTGCCCCACAACAAGGAGCACCCTCTCCCCTGTCCGGAGATTGATATTCGCCCTGGCGATATCTTCCTTCGTGCCGCAGAACAAAACCCGTCCGTTTTCGGCGCGCACGTTTTCCATTTTCATTCTCCGCAGCTCATCCGCGGCAAGTCCCTCAAGGCCGAACAGACAGGGAACCGACATTTCAAAATCCAAGGTGATTATCCTTTCCAATGATTATTTTTATTAGAATATCACAAAGATATGGCAATTGCAATTACTCAAATTCTCTGATAGAATGATCCGGTAAGTTTTTTTAAGGAGACTCAAGCATGTCCGTTATTTCAATCCGCAAGACCCCGGATTATTCTCCGGAAGCGTTAAGCGCCGCCGTAAACGCCCATATGGAAGCACTGAATATCGAGGGCGATCTGTCTCATGATATGCGTGTGGCAATAAAGCCGAATCTTGTCTCCCCCCGCAGACCCGACACCGCCACTACAACACATCCCGGGCTTGTGGAAGCCGTGGTGAACTGGCTCCGGGACCGGGGGATAAATGATATAGTGATCGTTGACAGTCCCGGCGGACTATATACTGCCCAGACGCTCCGGAACACATACAGCACCTGCGGATACAGGGAGCTTGGGAGTATCGCGGAGCTGAACTATGACGTGAGCTGGCGGACTGCGGAAACACCCGAGGGATTCAAAAACCGCAGCTTCAACATCATCACTCCCCTTCTGGACGCGGATTACATCATCAACATGCCGAAGCTCAAGACCCACAGCATGATGACCTTATCCGGCGCGGTAAAAAACATGTTCGGCGCCATACCCGGCATCCAGAAGCCGGAAATGCATTACAGATGGCCCGACATCATGGATTTTGCCAATATGCTGGCGGAGCTGAATCTCTTACTCAAGCCCAACCTCTCAATCGTTGACGCGGTTGACGGTATGGAGGGCAACGGTCCCAACAGCGGCAGCAGGATCCATGCGGGCGTGACCTTTGCCGCAAGGGACCCTTTCACCCTTGACAAGGTAATGGCGGATTTCATCGGACTTAAGGATGTGGAGCTCCTGGACAAATACGAGGAGCTGGGACTGATTAAGGAAGCGGAAATCGTCGGTGACGATCAGGCGGATCGGGTAAAGTTCAAATATCCCGATTCAAAGCCTCTCGATTTCACCGGCCATGTACCGAAGCTCCTGAGAGGGCCGGCAAAGTGGTTCCTCAATACCGCCCTCACTCCCCTGCCGAAGGTTGACCGATCAAAATGCGTGGGCTGCGGCAAATGCGCCGAAAGCTGTCCTCCTCAGATCATCAGGATCAGGGACCGCAAGGCTCACTTCACATCCAAGGGCTGTATCTCCTGCTTCTGCTGTCAGGAAATGTGCCCGGTTCACGCGATAAGCATAAAACGCAGAGTAAACTTATAACAAAAGCGCTCCGGCATCAATCGACGTCGGAGCGTTTAATTTTTTTGCGTTTATACCTTGAGCCCCTGTTCTCTCATGCGGGCAAGGAGAATCTCTTCATGGGCTTTTTCCATAGGTACCAGCGGCAGTCTCACCTTGTTCTCGCACAGTCCCAGAGCAGCCATGGCCGCCTTCACGGGAATGGGGTTCACTTCGCTGAACAGGGCGTTTACAAGGGGCACGAAGTTAAGCTGCATCTTGGCGGCGCCTGCAGTGTCGCCTTTAAACCAGCGCTCACACATCTCCACAGTCTCCGCGGGCATGATGTTCGAAAGTACGGAAACAACGCCCTGACCGCCAAGAGACATGATGGGAATAACGTGATCGTCATTGCCGGAGTATACGGCGATCTTGTCGCCCACGTAGGCCATGGTTTTGGATATCTTCGCGATATCGCCGTTGGCTTCCTTTATACCGGCGATCATGGGATGATCGGCAAGGGGTATGTAAGTCTCCGGCTCGATGGCGACGCCCGTTCTGGACGGGACGTTGTAAAGGATCACCGGCTTATCCGATGCGTCGGCGATCACCGTGAACATCTCTATAAGGCCGTTCTGTGTCGTTTTGTTGTAATACGGGGTGCAGACCAGTACCGCGTCGCATCCCACATCACAGGCCTCTTTTGTCATCCATACGGCGTGAGCGGTATCGTTGGAGCCTGTGCCTGCTATTATCGGCGTCCTGCCCTTCGCCACAGTCACCGCGTGTCTCAGCACCTGTACGTGCTCCTCATCGTTCAATGTGGCTTTTTCACCGGTAGTACCGCAGATTACAAGACCGTTGATACCAGCGCTTATCTGCAGCTCAATAATGTTGTCAAGCGCCTCGAAGTCAACTGTACCGTCCTTGTGAAACGGTGTAATGAGTGCCGTTGCCGCACCCTTAAATACCATATCCTTCAATCGCACACCTCCGTTAATACCATACGCAACAAATGTTGGGATTTATTCCTAAATCCCAACATTTGCTGTTTTTAATTCGTATGCCGGGAATCAATAATTCTCTGCGTTTACCTCGAAGTAAGCCTGGGGATGATCGCAGACGGGGCAGATCTCAGGTGCGTTCATGCCGACAACGATGTGACCGCAGTTGCGGCATTCCCAAACCTTGACCTCGCTCTTTGCGAAGACCTGCTGCATCTCTACATTGGCCAGCAGTGCGCGGTAACGCTCCTCATGGTGCTTCTCGATCAGGCCGACAGCTCTGAACTTTGCGGCCAGTGCGGGGAAGCCTTCCTCTTCGGCTGTCTTTGCAAAGCCTTCGTACATATCAGTCCACTCAAAGTTTTCGCCGTCAGCGGCAGCGCCCAGATTCTCAGCGGTGGTGCCGATACCGTTCAGCTCCTTGAACCACATCTTGGCGTGCTCCTTCTCGTTGTCAGCGGTCTTGAGGAAGAGAGCGGCGATCTGCTCATAGCCTTCCTTCTTTGCTTTGGAAGCGAAATATGTGTACTTGTTTCTTGCCTGGGATTCGCCGGCAAAAGCGGCCTGAAGATTCTTCTCGGTCTGGGTGCCAGCGTAGGAGTTCTTTGCGGGAGCCTCTTTTGCGGGCTCTGCGTCAGCGATCTTCTCAAAAGCGTCGGCGGGCTGCATGCAGATGGGGCACTCAAATCCCTCGGGCAGCGGGCCCTCATGAACGTAACCGCAGATTGTGCATTGCCATTTTTCCATTTTAAATTCCTCCTGTGTTGTATTTTACTGAAAGATTCATTCTTTTTTCCGGATCAGGTTATTTGATTCGCCTTCAAATAATTTTACATGTTTTTGCCATGTTTGTCAATGATGAAAATACCGTGTGACGGGTCAATCCACCGACTGAAGCATATCCAGGATCTCGGTCTTTGTGTGAACCCCGATGATCTTCTTGGCCACCTTGCCGTCCTTTAAGGCGACAAGTGTGGGGATGCTCATGATCCTGAACTGCTGGGAAAGTACGGGCTCCTCATCCACGTTCACCTTGCCCACAAGAAACTCGGGATGCTCCTCGGCAAGCTCGTCCACAATGGGAGAAACCATCCGGCAGGGAGCGCACCAGGACGCCCAGAAATCCAGCAGAACGGTCTTTTCGCTGTTCAGCACTTCATTTTCAAAATTCTCATCTGTAACTGTAAATACTGACATATCATTTGTTCCTTTCGTTTTTTACTTTAATCCTTTGACTTGTAATAAAGCATGCAGTGGCAGTAGCCTTCAAAATCCGGATCGTCTATCTGATCCCTGAATTCCTTGCACATACATTTGTTTTCAGGTATTATCTCCAGTCTGCAGGGACAATATCCGTTTTTCGCTTTAAGTCCTTCCCGGATCATATTGACGATCTCTTTGTTCTCGTTTAATCTTACAGCCATATGTGATCACCTCTCCTGAGTCAAGAATAACACGGCAGCAACCGCTTTTCTGTGATACAGTCACAAAACTATATTGACCGTCTTTCATAGCTGAATCTGCCGTTATTTACTGCAAGTATTCCATAGCTTCCGGAGTAACCCAGACTGCCGGGGTTTATCACCGTCATGCCCTCCCGCTCCTCCATGTCGGCGGTATGGGTGTGACCGTAAAGGACCACGTCAGCCTTTTGACTCTTCGCGGCGCGGATAAGTTCCCATAAACTGCTTTTTACTCTGTATGTATGGCCGTGAGTCATGAATATCTTTACACCGTGGGTCACGAAAACAAGATACTTCGGAAGCTCAACGGAAAAATCGCAGTTCCCGCCCACGGAGTATACCCCGATATCCGGGTACATGAGTCCCAAACCCCTGAGATCCTTGTATCCGTCGCCGAGATGGATAACGGCGTCCGGTTTTTCTGTATCAACCGCTTCCATAAGATAACTTGCCCTGCCGTGGGTATCAGATACTACAAGTATTTTCAAAGCAGTAACCTCCGCGAAATATCTGAATATAATGGGTTAGTGAAAAACAGTGAGGAGATGAATGAATGAACGATACGATGAAGTCCGTTAAGGAAACGATCACCGGCGAAGAGCTTGACAGGTTAAAGGAAATAGCTTCCACCGACGCGGGAAAAGCTTTGGGGCAGATGGTAAACAGCGAAGAACTTCAAAAAGCCGCCGCAAAGGGCGATATGGACACACTTAAAAACGCCGTGGCACAGCTCCTTAAAACAGACGCCGGGGCAAAGCTTGCGGACAGGATAGCGGAAATGATGAACAGGAAATAAGAGGTGGACGGAATGGGCGAGCTTGAGGACAAAATAAACAGCATACTGTCATCTCCCGAGGAGATGGAAAAGATAATGGGCCTCGCCCGTTCCCTTTCGGAAAGCGGATTGGGAAACAGCATTCAAAAGAATGACGAAGGAAAACCGGATTTGCCGGGTATGGACCCGTCATCGTTATTCGGAGGCGTCGATCCAAAAATGCTCGGCATGATGACGAGGCTCATGGGCGCGTCAAGCAGGCCGTCAAACGAAAAAGCAGCGGTGCTGAGATCCATAAAGCCCTTTCTGAAGAAGGAGCGCCGGGAAAAACTGGAACGGGCGTCGGAGCTTGCCAGAATAGCGAAGCTCGCGAAAACGGCGCTCGGTGAAATACCGGGAGGTGAATAAGGTGAACAGGCAGTATTTCGAGGCGGGTCATAATCACCGTTATAACCGCGGGTCACAGCCGCCGGGTCCTGACGGTCTGTTCAGCCTCCTGCCGGAGGGGACCGATCTGGGGGACGTGATCCTTATGCTGATTCTGCTCCTGCTCTATCTTGACACAAGGGACGAGGAATTCCTGATAACCCTGCTCGCCACCTTTATATCATCCCAATAACTCAGTTAAACACATCGCCCTGCCGTAAGGCAGAGCGATTCCTCTATGTTATTTTGCCACAAAGCCGACCTTTTTGTAGACCTTGCGCAGGGTCTTGTTCGCCACGTAGGACGCTCTTGCGGCGCCTTCGCGGTAAACCTGTTCCACGTACGCCTTGTCCTTGAGAATGCGCTCTGACTCTTCCCTGATGGGACGGAGCATCTCAACGACGGACTCGCCCACGCGAACCTTGAAATCGCCATAGCCCTTGCCCGCAAACTCATTTTCGATCTCCTCAAAGGTCTTGCCGGCGGCGACGGAGTAGATGGACATGAGGTTTGAGATACCGGGTTTGTTCTCCGGGTCGTACCTCACGCAGGTCTCGGAATCGGTGACGGCGCGCTTGAAGGAACGCATGATCTCCTCAGGCTTCTGCATGATGTAAATGCATCCGCCGGGGTCCTTGTCGGACTTGGACATCTTGTTTTCCGGTGTGGTGAGGCTCATGATCCTTGCGCCCACCTTGGGGATAAAGGGCTCGGGAACGGTGAACACATCGCCGTAAATCCCGTTGAAGCGGTTTGCGATGTCGCGGGTCAGCTCAACGTGCTGCTTCTGGTCGCCGCCCACGGGGACGAGATCCGCCTGATAAAGCAGGATATCCGCCGCCATAAGTGATGGGTATGTGAACAGTCCGGCATTGATATTGTCGGCGTTTTTCGCTGACTTGTCCTTGAACTGTGTCATTCTGGAAAGCTCACCGAACATGGTGTAGCAGGAGAGAACCCAGCTTAATTCCGCGTGGGCCGAAACATGGCTCTGAATGAATATGGTGTTCTTCTCGGGGTCGAGACCGCTGGCTATGTACTGGGCAAGCTGGGCAAGAGTCCTTTTCCGCAGCTCCGCCGGGTTCTGCCTTACGGTGATCGAATGCATATCCACGATGCAGTAGAAGCAGTTATATTCCTCGGAAAGCTCCACCCAGTTCTTGATAGCCCCCAGATAGGAGCCCAGCGTCAGATCACCGGAGGGCTGGATGCCGCTCAGTATTGTTTTTTTCTCGGTTATTTCACTCATCTTTTACACCTTTTTTAATCCGTATTTTTCGGCCAGCCTGCCGAATCCCTCCATGGAATTCACGATAGTGCTCTTTGCCACGCAGTAGGCTATGCGCACGTATCCGGGGCAGGCAAAGGAGCTGCCTGGCACCACAAGGATATTGTATTCCTTTGCGGCCTGGACAAATTCCTTGTCGTCCACCGGGGTCTTCATCCACAGATAGAAGGCGCCCTGGGGGAACACGCACTCGAACCCCCGCTCCGTAAGGCCGTTGTAAAGTGTGCGCCTGTTGTCGTCATACCCGCTGAGATCGGTCTTGGAGTCAAGGCACCTGGCAACGATCCTCTGCTGAAGGGACGGGGCGTTTACAAAGCCGAGGACGCGGTTTGCGATGGACGCCGCCTCAAAGGTGGTGTTAAAATCCGCCATCTCCGAAGGGATCACCACGTAGCCGATACGCTCACCGGGCAGTGACAGGGACTTTGACCAGGAGTAGCCGATAAAGGTATTGTCGTAATACTTCGTCACATAGGGAACCTCAACGCCCTCGTATGCCAGTTCTCTGTAAGGCTCGTCGGAGATCAGGTAGATCTCATGGCCGTACTCGCTCTCTTTCTCTCTCATTATATCGCCGAGAGCCCTGAGAGTCGCATCGGAGTACACCACACCGGTGGGATTGTTGGGGGTGTTTATGATGACAGCCTTTACGGAGGGGCTGAGCATCTCACGGAAAGCGTCGAGATTGGGCTGGAAGGTTTCTGTATTGGGGGCCACAGCCTTTAAAACGCCGCCGAAGTTGGAAACATAATTGCCGTACTCGAGGAAATAAGGGGCAAATGTCAGTACCTCGTCGCCGGGGTCAAGGACGGTTTTCAGGATCACGTTGAGACCGCCTGCGGCGCCCACAGTCATAATTATATTCTTTTCGCTGAAATCCGTGCCGAATCTTCCGTTCAGGTTATCAGCTATTGCCTTCCTTACGAAATCGTAACCGGCGTTGGACATATAGCCGTGCAGGGACATAGGATCGACAGTCTCAAGAATGTCGGTCGCCGCGTCCTTAACCGCGTCGGGAGCGGGGAAATTGGGGTTGCCCAGGCTGAAATCGTATACGTTTTCCCTGCCGTAGAGAGCCGCCAGACGGTTCCCCTCTTCAAACATGGCTCTGATGGCGGAATTGTTCCCCGCCAGCCTGCTCATTGTCTTGGAAATCATTTACCGCGCCTCCCTTACTTGTTCTCGGGCTTCAGGATCAGGTTCACAAGCTTGTTCTTGACGAAAATCTTTCTTACGACCTGCATGCCTTCCATAGCCTTTGCTATCTTGAAGTTCTGGATAACTATGTTGTAAACCGTATCATCGTCGGCGTCCATGGGGATGACAACAGTGGTCTTGAGCTTGCCGTTTACCTGAACGGCGATCTCCTTCTCCTGCTCCACCATCTTAGCCTCGTCGTATGCCGGCCACTTTGCCAGACACGCAAAGCCGCCGAAGCCCTGGATCTCCCACAGCTCTTCGACTATATGAGGCGCGAAGGGGCTGAGTAAAGTGAGGAGAGCCTTGATGTCCCCTCTTGAGGGCTTCTTGTCATAGAACTCGTTCACCATTGCCATGAGAGCGGCGATAGCTGTATTGAACTTCATATTCTCGATGTCCTCGCCCACCTTCTTGATTGTGCGGTGGACAAGAGCCTCGTGGGTCTTGGAATAGCCGTCGCCGCCTTCGAGGCGGTTTTCGGCCAGGTTCCATACTCTGTCAAGGAATCTCTTGCAGCCCTTGACGGCGGTATTGGACCAGGGAGCGGCCTTTTCGAAGTCGCCCAGGAACATGACGTACAGTCTCAGGGTATCCGCGCCGTATTCTTTTATAACGTCGTCGGGATTTACAACATTGCCCAGGGACTTGCTCATCTTTACGATGGGATGGGTGGCCATCTCACCGTACTTTTCCACTAAATACTTCCTGACGGCCTTTTCGCTGCCGTACTCGTTCAGGAGCTGTGTCTTCTCATTATCGGGAAGGTTGTCGAAATTGTGGGGATTCAGGCCCAGGATCATGCCGTGGCTGGTGCGCTTCTTGTATGGCTCCTTGGTGGGAACCACGCCGATGTCATAAAGGAACTTGTGCCAGAAGCGGGAATACAGCAGATGGAGGGTTGTATGCTCCATACCGCCGTTGTACCAGTCAACGGGAGTCCAGTAATCGAGAGCTTCCTTTGACGCCAGAGCCTCGGTGTTGTGAGGATCGGCATAGCGGAGGAAGTACCAGCTTGAACCTGCCCACTGGGGCATGGTGTCAGTCTCGTGCTCGGCGGGGCCGCCGCACCTGGGGCATGTGCACTCAACCCAGTCGCGCATGTGGGCAAGGGGAGATTCGCCGTTGTCCGTGGGCTCATATGACTCCACATCGGGGAGCATCAGAGGCAGATCCTTTTCGTCCATGGGAACCCACCCGCACTTGGGGCACTTGATGATGGGGATCGGCTCGCCCCAGTAACGCTGACGGGAGAACACCCAGTCACGGAGCTTGAAGTTCACCTTCTCATGGCCGATTCCCTTGTCGGTGAGCCAGCGGATGATTGTTGGGATCGCTTCCTCCACGGGGAGACCGTTCAGGAAACCGGAATTGACCATAACACCTGTCTCGCAGTCGGTAAAGGCTTCCTTCTCCACGTCGCCTCCGGCGACAACCTCGATAATCGGGAGATCGAATTCCTTCGCAAACTCCCAGTCACGGGTGTCATGGCCGGGAACCGCCATGATGGCGCCGGTGCCGTAGGTTGC
>JAFRUW010000086.1 GCA_017438675.1 Oscillospiraceae bacterium
AGTACCGCCGCATCTGACGTAACATTTGGCCTGGCTTCGTAAATTATGGACACGAGACCAAGCGGAACTGTGACCTTTGATATTTCAAGACCGTTGGGCCTGGTTCCTTTTTCTAATACCTGGCCGAGCGGGTCAGGAAGCTTTGCGACCTGACGCATGGCATCTGCCATTCCGGCTATCCTTCCGGGTGTGAGTCTCAGACGGTCCATCATGGATGGCGAGAGTATGCCTTCGGCAGCAGTCAGGTCCATGCTGTTTGCGCAAAGGATCATCTCTGTATCACGGACGATCATGTCAGCCATGTTGTTTATAGCTGAATTTCTTTTTGTTTCACCGGCAGCCATCAGTGACGGTGAGGCGGCTTTTGCCAGTTTCAGTATTTCTGTTGTAGTCATGATCATTCCTTCCTGAAGCGGGTGCCGGCGGGAAGCCCCTGTACGATGTCGTAAAGCAACTCGGGCTTTGAGCCGTTGGCTATTATCATTTCACATCCGGCCTCCATGCAGATCTCCGCTGCCTTTATTTTGGTTTCCATTCCCCCGGTGCCGAACTCAGTGCCCTTGCCGCCGGCGAGTTTTCTTATTTCGTCAGTTATTGATGTTACGCAGGGTATAAGTACCGCATCGCGGTTTTTTCTCGGGTCGGATGTGTACAGACCGTCTATGTCGGACAGCAGGACCAGTATATCGGCTTCAACAGCGGTAGACACAAGGGCAGCCAGAGTGTCATTGTCCCCTATCACGATCTCGTTTGTGGATACTGTGTCGTTCTCATTGATGACAGGTATCGCCGAAAAGTCAAGGAGCCTCTGCATGGTGTTTCTGAAATTGTCGAACCGGTCTTTGTGACCGAAGTCATCTGCCGTAACAAGTATCTGCGCAACTGTATGCCCGTATTCCGAAAAGAGCTTGTCATATGTATACATGAGTTCACACTGCCCCACAGAAGCCGCAGCCTGTTTTCCAGGCATATCCTTCGGCTTCTCCTTCAGATTCAGCTAGCCCGCTCCCATGGCTATGGCGCCGGATGATATTATAATGATCTCATGCCCCTCGTTTTTGAGGTCTGAAAGGATCTTCGATATGGATTCGACCCTGCGTATATTGAGGCGGCCTGTTTCATGCGTCAGTGTTGAAGTCCCCAGTTTGACGGCTATTCTCATGATCTTGTCCTCAGAATCTTAAAATAGTTAAACTTGTTTTAGCGCTTTACAACAGTGAAGCGGAAGGCATTTCCGAAACCCGCTCGGGTAGAACGGGTCTCGGATCATCCTTATTTAAATACGAATGCAAGTGGAAGCTTCCATGAAGCGTTCGAGTAATAGAACGTGACGCTTGTCATAAGCCATTCGTCCTTGTAATACATGCATGAGGAAGAGCCACCGTCAAGGTTCGCGGCGTTTACGGCGCCGTATTCCAGCATAACGTTTATAAGGTCGGATGCTGACGCACCCAGATGTCCGTTCTTTCCTCTTCCGTCAGTGACGAGAAGCAGCAGGGCACCGTCGGCCCTCTGACCTATGGCTGTTCTCGGGTTGAGTCCGCTTCCCATACCGCTCAGTTCTCTGGCCTCGCCGTTTATGACAAGCTGCACAAAATGGTTGTTGGTATCGCTGCTTTCTTCCTGGAATGTTACGGCATCACGTATCTTTTTGGTTTTTATCAGGTCTTCGACCTGCTGGGCGGTCATTCCGTCTATGTTGATAATCTGCAGGATGTTATCCTCGGTAAGTCCTATAAGTACGAGTCCCGGCCATGAGTAGGGATCGTTGAGCTGGATCTCACCGTTCGACACACATACTCCGTACGGAGCTCCGCCTGAGTTGTTGTAAGAATTGTACAGACCTCCGTTGATGCCGCCGAGAGAGCCGCTGTCCTTGACTATTCTGTCAAGTGTGACTCCTTCCGATCTCCACGGGTATATTGTGGCGACACTGACCCTTGAGGGGTCTTTGACGATTATCATATTTGCATAGAAAGCTGCGCCGGATATTTCGATGACCTGAATGTCCTCTTCGTCGCTTTCTGCCGGCTTGCCGTCAACAGAGAAACTGCCCTGTCCGCCGATCTTTATAAGAGAATCATCTACTTCTTCATTGAATTCTTTCATCGAATTTGAATCAACGATGGACTGAATTTTGTCAGGAGGAAGCAGCCATGATGCAAGGAATTTCATCTGTCCCGTCTCAAGCAGGGTGGTTATCAGTGTCCTCTGAGCAGTGGGAAAACGATCCGAACTCATGAACTTCAGGGAAACCATAAAGGTCCCGAACAGGAAAATGATCACCGTGAAGAATACCAGAAGAACGCGGAGAATTATCTTTCCCGCGGTAAGCTTTTTCACCTTCGCATCTGCGGGGCTGTTCTGTGAATTTGAAGGAACACTTGCCCTGCGGGTGTTGAGCTGGGGCCTTTCATCTGAGACCGGGCGCTGCATCGCGGGACGCTGTGTCTGGGGCGCTGTCACATTCGCCGGTCTGCGCACCTGCGCAGGCTGCGTACCTGTTCTGATCGTGTTTGCCGATCCCGGAGCAGGAGCCCCGGCTGGCTTTCTTACGGAATTCTGAGCCGGAACAGTTCTCTGGGGTGCGGCGTTATGTGCCCTGACCGGTTGCTGTTGAGGCCTCGTATCTCCGTCCGTGACAGGACGTTTAACTGCAGAAACGGCTGCCTGATGGGGCGTCTGCTGGCGAACTGTTTGCTGACGCACAGCCTGGCTTGAGGCCTGCTGCACATTGGGCCGCTGTGAGGCGTTATGCGCCGGGTTTGTCTGCATGGTCCCTGTGCGGACCTGAGCCGGGCGCCCGGCCGGGCGGCTCACATCGCTCTGCACCTGGCTGCCTGGCTGGACAGGTCTTGTCTGCGCCTGCCTTGCCTGCGCGAGGCGGTTCTTGATCTGATCCGCCGTCACTTTGCTTCCTGTGGAAGCAGTGCGGTTGTTCATATTATTAGTTTCCTGCATCTGTGAGCAACTCCTTTATCTGAACTAGCTTCCAGGTGTTGCCTGTGGCGGGAGTGTTGACAAAGTAGAATCTGCTGTTCATGCTGTCAACAAGCTCTCTTCCGTCACCAAGCACCATGTTTTTGTCAAAAGACACATCCACTGAGAAGCAGCTGTCGGAGATCCTTCTGAAATTGGTCACCGATTCATTTGTAAACGGGGGTGTCTTAAGGTAGTGTATACTCGTGAATGTTATATCGATGCTGGTTGCCCAGCTGTAGGCCATATCATACAATTCTGACCCTTCCAGTATGTGACGTGCGACTGCCCAGAACTCGGTGTCAGCCGACATAAGCAGGCTCCAGTCCTCGCCGACCTGAAGGGGATCTACCAGACTTCTGATCTCATCGGGCATCGGTTCTTCGGGCACAGACGAGGCCAGGTTAACACTGTGGGATGAATAGTCTGCCTCAAGGA
>JAFRUW010000087.1 GCA_017438675.1 Oscillospiraceae bacterium
CGCCGGATACATAGAAGGAAAGACTGTGCTCGTTACAGGCGGCGGAGGTTCCATCGGTTCGGAGCTGTGCCGTCAGATCGCCGCTCACAATCCCGGGAGACTGCTTGTGTTCGACATCTGCGAGAACGGCGCCTATACTATTCAGCAGGAGCTTCACAAGAGGTATCCGGATCTCAGAATGGATGTGCTTATCGGTTCGATACGTGATTCTGTCCGCCTGAGGTCTGTATTTGAAACCTACAAACCGGAAATCGTCTATCACGCCGCGGCGCACAAGCATGTTCCGCTGATGGAATACAGCCCGGAGGAAGCAGTAAAGAACAACGTATTCGGCACAAGAAACCTGTGTCAGTTTGCGGACAGCTTCGGGGCTGAGATTTTCGTCCAGATTTCAACCGACAAGGCCGTTAACCCGACAAATGTCATGGGCGCGACAAAACGCATCTGCGAGATGATCGTCCAGTCCTTCAGCCGCCGTTCGAAAACCAAATTCGTTTGTGTCCGGTTCGGCAACGTGCTCGGCTCCAGCGGAAGTGTTGTTCCGCTTTTCCGACGTCAGATCGAGGAGGGCGGCCCTGTTACCGTGACACACAAGGACGTGATTCGTTATTTTATGACGATTCCGGAAGCTGTGTCTTTGGTAATGCAGGCAGGCGCTTATGCGGAGAACGGGGAGATATTTGTTCTTGATATGGGCGACCCGGTTCGCATTGACGACCTGGCCCGAAACATGATCCGTCTGTCCGGATTTAAGCCTGATACAGACATTAAAATCAAGTATGTGGGTCTGCGCCCCGGCGAAAAGCTTTACGAGGAGCTTCTGCTCAACGAGGAGGGGATGCGTTCCACAGCAAACCACCTGATTTTTATTTGCAGACCGTTGGATATCGATGAGGAAGTCTTTTGGAGACAGCTGGACGAGATGGAAACCATGTGCCGGGAACCGGAGGCCGATGTACGTTCCATGCTGAAGAAGATCGTGCCGACCTACCACCCGGAAAACGGCGGCGCCGCTGCGGCTAAGGCGAAACAGGCATACAGAGATACGTACTGACACGGCGGCTTTTTTAATCATTACAGAGATAAGATTGAGAGGAAAACCGATGGGTAATGTGTTTACACCTGAAAAGACCAATACAGTAAGCGGGTCTTCACACAGAATCCCGGCGGCTTTTTCGGATATCCCGAGATTTGAAAACCCGGTATGGCTCTCCTCCCCGACAATGCACGGCGATGAGCTGAGGTTTGTAGAAGAGGCTTATCGCACCAACTGGATGTCAACGATCGGTGCGAACATCGACGCCATAGAAGAGCAGATCTGCCGTAAGGTGGGATGCGGTTATGCCGTCGGCCTGAACTGCGGCACTTCAGCCATCCATCTTGCCCTTCGCCTTGCAGGTATAAAGCCGGGGGATAAGGTGTTTTGTTCAGATCTGACATTTGATGCTACGGTGAATCCCGTTTCCTACGAAGGCGGGAAGCAGATATTCATTGACTCTGAATATGAGACCTGGAATATGGACCCGGAGGCTCTGGAAAGGGCCTTTAAGCTTTACCCTGATGTAAAGATCGTAATTGCTGCAAATCTTTACGGCACACCGGCGAAAATGGATGAAATACGCGCCGTATGTGACGCGCACAATGCCATACTCATCGAGGACGCCGCGGAATCCCTTGGCGCCGTATATAAAGGACGGCAGACAGGCTCCTTCGGCAAGTATAACGCCATATCCTTCAACGGCAACAAAATCATCACCGGCTCCGCAGGCGGTATGATCCTGACCGATGATCCCGAAGCCGCGAAAAAAGCCCGGAAGTGGTCCACCCAGAGCCGGGAGAACGCCCCATGGTACCAGCACAGGGAACTGGGCTATAACTACCGTATGAGCAACGTTGTCGCAGGCGTCGTTCGGGGTCAGATACCGTACCTTGACGATCATATTTCCCGGAAAAAAGAGATTTACTTCAGGTATAAAGAGGGGCTTAAGGATATGCCTGTCTCAATGAACCCGTATATCGCAGGTGTTATGGAGCCGAATTTCTGGCTGAGCTGTATCCTTATAGACCGGGATGCCATGTGCGAACAGGTGCGTTCCGACAGTGAAGCTTTTTACCGAAAGAGTAAAAGCGGGACAACATGTCCGACCGAGATCTTTGAGAAGCTCATGGCCCATAACGCCCAGGCGCGACCGATATGGAAGCCCATGCATATGCAGCCCCTGTACCGGACGAATCCGTTTGTTGCCGCAAAGACTCCGGCCGGCGAGCCCGGCGGGTTTGATGTTGGCGCGGATATTTTTGAAAGAGGTCTTTGCCTTCCCAGCGACAACAAAATGACGCCCGAACAACAGGAGATAATTATTGAGATCATTCGCAGATGCTTTACGCAAGTAGAATAAGCTTACAGACAGGCTGAGAATTATCGGAATTGTGTGATTGAAATGAAAAAACCCAAGGACAGAATATATGCCGGATACATAAAACGGATTCTGGATCTGCTGATATCGATCCCTGCGTTTATCATTCTCCTGCCGCTGATGATAGTCCTGCTGATAACAGGCTTTGCCGCAATGAAAGGCAATCCTCTGTTTATTCAGCCGAGACCGGGGAAGAAGGATAAGAACGGACAGGAAAAGACGATTGTATCCTTTGACAACAAAAAACAGCGTGTTGTTCAGAATGACATTTTTGCCGATCCGAATGATAACCTTTTAGCGCTGAGCGGGAACGGTAAGTTCCTGGCGGTCAGCTTTGAGGATGGCGGATTGATGGTCTATGATACAACCGACAAGGATAATAGTGCCGAGATATATGATCAATCGGATTTTAACCATTTTGAGGGCGGTTTTTATGACAAATTCTTTGCTTTTTCGTCTACAAAGGACGGATCATCTGTATTTGCTGTTATCAACATGGATAAAATGGAGCAGGAAGGCGGCTTTGAATTGGACAGCCGTATAGGCGTACAGCCTGATGAAACCGGTATATATATATCTCATAAAA
>JAFRUW010000088.1 GCA_017438675.1 Oscillospiraceae bacterium
ACAGCTTTCCTTTTGTGGAGCGGATTACGAGGCTCGAACTCGCTACCTCCACCTTGGCAAGGTGGCGCTCTACCAGATGAGCTAAATCCGCAGATGGTGCTTCCGGCCGGAATCGAACCAGCGACACGCGGATTTTCAGTCCGCTGCTCTACCAACTGAGCTACCAAGGCAAGTGTGGCGACCGAGAAGGGGCTCGAACCCTCGACCTCCAGCGTGACAGGCTGGCGTTCTAACCAACTGAACTACTCGGCCACGCATCTGCCGGATCCTGCGATACGGCAGACCATGGTGGGAACAACAGGGCTCGAACCTGTGACCCCATGCTTGTAAGGCATGTGCTCTCCCAGCTGAGCTATGCTCCCGAATTTCGCCGCCTCTGTCGGCGACGAATGAAATTATAGCAAACCTGCATTGAAATGTCAACTATTATTTTTCAGAAAAACCGATTTATTTATCTCGTCCTTCTCACCGGGGCGGCGGACTCCTTCTGATTGCTGTCTCCTCCGCTGTTTTCTCTGGCATAGGCGGCGGCTTCGGCATAGCGCCTTTTCTTATTCTTGTTGATGTAAAACGCAACAAGATATAAAATGTATGCGATGAAGAGCAGCACGATGAACCAGATTGTTCCCTTTATGTACTTGGAGGTCAGGCCCTTCTTGAATTCGGACTTGAGATACTCGGTCCTCATAAGGGGAACGGTGGAGTTGGAAACCAGCTTTACGGTGCCCTGGCTTTCGCCCTTGTAGAAAACCTCCACCTCGCCGAGAACATCACCGGCATATACCGGCGCCACCAGCTTTTCGTTGTTTACCTCGCTGTAGACCGTGATGTCGTAGGACACCTGATTGTCGATGGATATATCGTTTTCAACCAGCATGGTGATGGATTTCTCGGGGCGGAGAACGACGGAATCGGTTCCCTCACCCATCTCCACCGGTACATTGGCAAGAAGGTTGGAAACGTCCAGAATGGCTCTGTAGCTGAAGTTGTTGAAGCCCCACTCCATGAGCCTGCTGGTCTCGGCAAAATGCTCGTATACCAGAACGCCGCTTTCGTTTCTGTCATACTCGGCGCCAAGGATAACTGAGATAAGGGTCAGCTTGCTGTCGGAACCCACAGAGGCAAGGCAGTAGCCCGCGTTGGTGGTGCTGCCGGTTTTGCCGCAGACGGCGTGCTGATAGTAGTATTCGCTGTCCTTGCTGAGAAGCTTGTTTGTGTTGGAGAGGCTGCGCTGAGGATGGATGTTGGTTGACGGGACAGTGTACGTTGCGGTACCGGTGATCTTTCTGAACAGCTCGAGCTCGTAACCGTCCTTTATCATGCTGGCAAGGTCCCTCGCGGAGGAGTAATGACCCTCCACCGGCATACCGTTGGCGTTCATGAAATGTGTATGCTCACAGCCCATCTCCGCCGCTCTGGAGTTCATGAGGCGGACAAAATTCTCCACACTGCCGGAAATGTATTCCGCAATGACATTGCAGGCGTCGTTTGCGGAGGGAAGCGCCGCGAGATAGAGCAGGTTCAAAAGGGAAATTTCCTCACCCGCCTCAAGCTCTGCGGTGACCGCATTGTCGCCCACATTGCTTACAGCGCTTTCGGAGACTGTAACTATATCGTCCTGGGTGACCTCGCCCCGCTCAATGGCTTCGATAGCGAGAAGCATGGTCATGATCTTCGTGGTACTCGCCGGCTCCATCTCCTCATCGGAGTTGAGAGAGTACAGAACCTCACCGGAATCGCGCTCCACGAGGATAGCGGCTTTGGCGGCTATTTCCGGGTCTTCAACAGCCAGCGCCGTACCGCAAAAAGAGGCCAGCATGACCATCATTGCCGCCGCCAGCAAAAATGAAATTAATTTCTTCAATTTTTTCATATAAATCTCCCAACAATTATGATATACTATCAGGTGCGGACAGTATGACGTCATCCTGTCCTTCCGATAAAAGCATATTCCGTTTCATCAGGCGGATAAAACGGTACAACCCCATCCCTAATACTATAAAAGATTTTCCTGAAAAAATCAACACATTAGTACAAATTTATTTATTACGGAGCGGTTACAAAATGAAGAACAAAAGGCTGGAACTGGCATTTCTGGCGGTGGCTCTCGTATTCGCGTCCTTCACCGCCGGCTTTTTCTCCGGACGCGCCAGCGTAAAGGGAAACTTCACGGTGGAAACCCAGCACACGGGAAGCATCGATCTTCCCGCCGGGTCGGAGAGCGCCGTCACCGATGATGTCCCGGCGGAGCGAAGTCTGCCCAACGATAGCGCGGGACTTATAAACATAAACACGGCGGACGAATATGAGCTTGCGGAGCTGCCGGGTATCGGCGAAGTCCTCGCCGGTAGGATCATCGAATACCGGGAGATAAACGGCGGCTTTGCCGACATAAATGAGATAAAGAACATCAGCGGCATCGGGGATGCCGTCTTTGACGCAGTCAGCGGGATGATAACCGCAGGATAAAGACCGGGAAAGGAACGATATAATGAAAATACTTGTTGTAGACGATGAAAAGCTCCTTGTAAAGGGAATAAAGTTCAATCTTGAAAACGAAGGCTACCAGGTGGAGGCGGCTTACGACGGCGAAGAGGCCGTTGAGCGGGCACGTGTGGGCGGCTACGACCTCATTATCCTTGACCTTATGATGCCCAAGCTGGACGGGCTGAAGGCGTGTATGATGATCCGAGAATTCTCCACCGTGCCCATCATCATGCTCACGGCAAAGAGCGAGGACGTGGACAAGATCATCGGCTTTGAGTCCGGCGCCGACGACTATATCACCAAGCCCTTCAATATCCTTGAGCTCAAGGCAAGGGTCAGGGCTCTTCTGCGCCGCGCCAGCATTAACAGCAACTCCGACGCCGACTCCATTATCAAGGCCGGAAATATCGAGGTGGACACAAAGAAGCGCATCGCCCTGAAAAACGGCAAGACCGTGATCCTCACCAGCAAGGAATACGATCTCATTGAGCTGTTCATCAAAAACCCCGGCCGGGTTTACAGCCGTGAGAACCTCCTGAATATCATCTGGGGTCACGACTACCAGGGCGACATCCGCACCGTGGATGTCCATGTCCACAGGATAAGAGACAAGCTGGAAAAGAATCCGGCTGAGCCGGAGCAGATCATGACGAAGTGGGGTGTTGGTTATTATTTTAAGGAATAAGCTGAAGGACATCCGGGACGCCGTCAGGAAAAAGCTGCCGGAAATCAGGGAAAAGCTTCCGGTCATAAAAGCAAAGCTGTCAAAAACCTACAGCAGGCTTTTCAAGTTCTTTTCCAGCATCAGGATCCGCTTCCTTGTGACCTACCTGCTCATCATAAGCGCCGTCCTGATAGTCCTGAACACCTACCCTCTCGTCGTTTCGAGAGATCTGATCTTCAACTCCAAGCAGACCTCCCTGATGGCCCAGTCCTCCCTCTTAAGCACCTCCCTCGAGGGTCTGGAATCGCTGACAGAGGAGGGCGTAACCCAGATCGCTGAGCTCCTGGAGACCGGCGACCTCGATTACATGGCGGTCCGCAGCGCCGACGGCGATATTATCTATACCCTGTCGGCTGACGAACAGGTTTTCACTCCCGACGAGGATCGTGTCACGAATTGTCTCAGCAAGGCCCTCACCGGAAGCGACGTGTTCTATTCCTCCTACTCCTCGGGGGTATTCACCAGCTACGCAGCCTCTCCCATAGTAGTCAAGGATCATCTCAGCGGCACCATCGTCCTCGCCGAGGCGGATTACGAACAGGGCAGCATTATCCGCAGCCTTCAGAACAACATTTTCCGCATCTCCATCGGTGTATTCATCCTCACCAGAGTAGTTGGCGCCTTTGTATCCCTCACCCTGACGAACCGCATAACCAAGGTGCTGAATGCCATAAAATTTGTCCGTGAGGGCGAATACAGCTACCGCGTCTCCGTAACCGGCAATGACGAGCTTACGGAGCTGAGTGAGGAATTCAACAGCCTTACGGGCAGGCTTCAGGTGACGGAGGAAATGCGCCGGCGTTTCGTGTCCGACGCTTCTCACGAGCTTAAAACGCCTCTTGCGTCCATACGTCTCTTAAGCGACAGCATTCTCCAGAACGCCGACGCCATGGATGCGGAAACCGTAAAGGAATTTGTCACCGACATCGGAAGCGAGGCCGACCGCCTCACCCGCACCACGGAAAAGCTTCTGAACCTGACAAGGCATGACAGCAACCTGAACATCCCCCGCTCCAAGGTGGACATCAAGAACGTGGTGGGCAGCACAATGCGGATCCTCGCTCCTCTTGCCCGCCGCGCAGGCGTGAACCTGAATTACAAGTGCGACAACGGCTGCACCGTTCTCGCCACCGAGGACGACATCTATCAGGTGGTGCTGAATCTGGCGGAAAACGCCATCAAGTACAACCTTCCCGGCGGGCGGGTTGACCTGAATCTGAAAAAGGAGCGGGGAAGCGTGGTGCTTACGGTGAAGGACACCGGCATCGGCATCCCGGACGACGACCTGCCCAACATCTTTGACCGGTTCTACCGGGTTGACAAGGCCCGCTCAAGGGAAGCGGGGGGCAGCGGTCTCGGCCTGTCCATTGTAAAGTCCACCGTGGAAGAGCACGGCGGAACTGTGGAAGCCCTTAAAAATGAGGGCGGCGGCATGTGTTTCAAGGTCACCCTCCCCTATTACTCCGGCGTGATGGTTCCCGAGC
>JAFRUW010000089.1 GCA_017438675.1 Oscillospiraceae bacterium
AAGACTTTCTGGACTATGTCTACGTCAACGCGATTGGACAGCGGATCAAGCCGGGGTATCTCACGCAGGCATTCCCGGAATTTCTGGAGAAGCACGGGATGCGGCGCATACGTTTCCACGATCTCCGGCACTCCTGTGCGACCCTTCTCTACGCCAACGGTGTGGCGCTCAAGGACATTCAGGAATGGCTGGGCCACAGCGACATCGGAACCACCAGCAACATCTACACCCATCTGGACTACAACTCCAAGGTGGCCTCGGCCGAAAAAATCCTGGGTTATTTCCCCGGCCAGGAATGAAATTGGCCTCCTGATTGGCCTCCACGGGTCCGGAAACCCTTGCAGCACAAGGCTTTTCGGGATTCGGATTTCCTGAGAAACGCGATTTTTCCCGTTTTTCACTGTTTCAGACACGCAGGCGCCATCCTCTGGACAGAACGGAGAAAGTCCCGAAAACCCAGTAAAATCAAGGCTTTCGGGACTTTCGGATGGTGCCGGTGGCGGGGGTCGAACCCGCACGTCCTTGCGGACACTGGATTTTGAATCCAGGGCGTCTGCCAATTCCACCACACCGGCAAATGTTTGCCAGGGTAAAAGGTGCTTTCGGATACTTTGCGGAATTTGGAGGCCAAAATGGAGGCCAATCGCAAAAATCGGAGATTTTTTATTTTGGAAAACCCTTGTGCCACAAGGGTTTCCGCGTTTTGAACGGTGTGAGGCGTGAGACATTTTGAGTCCGCTACGTCTACCAATTCCATCACACCGGCAGATTTGGTTTGTTCCGTTCTGAAACAGCCTAATTATTATAAATCATCTGCGGTGGAATTTCAATAGCTAATTTGTGCCCGGCCTGACGGGTCGGGCCGGGTGAACCCGTCATCATCCGCTTGTATTCTCGATCATGTCCCTGATCTTTAAGCAAAGCTCCTCGGCGTCCTCCATTGTGGCGCATTCCGCGTCGATCCTCAGCGCCTCCCTGTTTGGCATTGCCCGGACTCTGGCAAAGCCCGTTTCGCCGTTGTACGCAAGCCCTGGGCCGCTGTCGCTTTCAAAGGAGCCGGTATCCGAAAGGGCGCGCATGGCGTCGCTTCTTTTGCCTTTGATCGCCACCTCCCGAGAGGTTACGGCAAAATCCGGAAGCTCGTCTGCGAGCTGACCTATGCTTTTTCCCGTATCCGCCATGACTGAAATGAGCCTTAAGGAGGCAAATATCCCGTCCCACAGCCACGGCTCGTTCCTGTACAGCTCCTCAGCGCCCTCATCCCGTCCGATCCTCAAAACGGGACCTGCCGCTTCGTCGATTGCCTGAGGAGCGTCAAAGGGTACTGCAGCCCTGCCGGAGCCGTGCTCAATCTCACTCTTAATGAGTATGCACATTATCTGACGGGGATCTGCCGTTTTTCCCCGTTCATCCCTGACTCTCAGGTATCCGTCCCGGAGTTCGAACACCGGCACGCCGAAGCCGCCGCTGTTGTGACCGCACCCCAAAGACGCGAGGATCTCTCTGAGGACGGAGCATTCCGGCACGTCGCCTGCCACGCTTACCCTGAGGCGGGAAATATCGGTGTCAGTCATCAGATTTCCCATGGCGGCGGCTTTGTAAAGCTCCGTGCCGCCGGTCACCGTTATGGGCGCATAAGCCGATTCCGGGGGAGCGGGATTAGTTCCCGACGAGAATGCGCTTTCAAGCTTTCGCTCCGTTTCCCTTGAGATGGGAAGCCCATATCTGTCGGTGAAATATACAGTTACATCGCCGTCCTTTTCGGCGAAAAACGCCGTGACTGCTGCGCCCGTGAGCCGCCCGAGGCAGGCGGAGCCTTCCGGGAAATCTATATCCGACGCCACGGGAATGCCGCCGGCGGAGGAGACGCCGCAGGAAAAGGACGCGGCAAGGGTGTCCGCCCCCGGGGTCTGAGATGAGTTGGCGCCCACCCTCCCGAAGACTGCGCATGCAGCGCCAAGATCAAAGCACTTTTCCGGCGTCAGGGCGTAACAGTACTTTCCCGCCATTTTGCCGGGGGCGGTGAAGCCGGGAAAACCCCGGAGCGTGTCGGATACGATGCTGCGCCCGACAGTCTCCCCGGGCATGATGCGCTGCCCCGGCCAGACCGATACTCCGGGCATGAGAACCGCATGATCGCCGATCACCGTGTTTTCGGCTATGACACAGCCCTCACCGATCTTGACGCCGGGGCGGATCTGACAGCCGGAACTGATAATGCTTCCGTCGATATTGCAGTTTTCCCCGATCTCGGCGCCGCCGATTACCGATTCCCGGATAACTGCGTTCCTGCCCACAACACATCCCCCGCCTATGACGGAATGTCCGCCGATCACGGCGCCCGGGGCGACATCTGCGTCGGGGCTTATATACGACGGGTGAGTTGCCGTAATGTCGTCCCGCCCTGGAGCCGGGGCAGGGAGGGAGAGGCGGGCTTTGCCTGATAAGATGTCCCCGGTGCATTTCCGGCAGCTTTCCGGGCTTCCGATGTCGCACCAGCAGCCGCCGGCCTCGATACCGTAAAGGGGGTAGTTTTCTCCGAGAAGGGCGGGAAAAACGTCCCTGCCGAAGTCGCAGGGCTCATTTTCCGGGATATGACAGAGTATTTCGTTTGAAAAGATATATATCCCGGTGTTTACAAGATTCGTTTTGACCCCATCCCAGGAGGGCTTTTCCGCGAAGCCTGTTATCCGGCTGCCGCTGCCCATGAGGACAAGCCCGTATTCCAGCGGTTCGGGGTGACTGTACAGCAGGATGGAAGCCTTTGAACCAAGCTCCCGATGGCGGTGAACACATGCGGTGAGATCAAAATCGCATACAGCATCGCCGGAGATTACAATAAACCCGTCGCTGCCTAAAAACTCCCGGCACATTCCCACGCTTCCGGCGGTACCCATGGGCGTGTCCTCGGTCACAAAGCTTACGTTTAAGCCGAACCCGTCGTTTTCGGTGAGATAGTCCCGGATCACATCCGGAAGGTAGCCCAGGGTCACGCATACGTCGGAAATGCCGTGCTTTTTTAAAAGCTCAAGGGTGTACCGGATCACCGGCCGGTCGATTATCTTAATCATCGGTTTGGGTTTTTCGGCGGTCAGGGGCATCAGCCGTGTTCCGAAGCCCCCCGCCATTATGATTGCCTTCATTGTCCGTCCTCCGTGTATTAACAATTGGTCATGGTTAGTTTGCCACAATATCGGAAAAAATACGGATGGATTTTTAAAAAGAAAAACATGTTGAATTTGTAAAAGATTTAAGATAAAATATGATGTTGTATTTATAACAGCAGGACTATTGAGCATGTCGACACAGTCGACATGCTTCAAAACAAATCTTGCGATTTGTTTTGAGAAT
>JAFRUW010000090.1 GCA_017438675.1 Oscillospiraceae bacterium
CCTTTCGAGTTATATTATAACTCGCCCCGGTAACAATAACAAGAGGAAATATGCCCAAAATACACGATTTTCTGCAGTTTTCAAGGTTCAACAGTTATATTCGAGTTACAAAACTAGAAAAGTTAAGGGCATAAGGAGCAGTATCACAGAAAGAGTGAGACAAATTAAATGAATCGGGTAATTATCGAGCGGCGGCAGGAATAGTATGTCACGCAATAATACGGTAACGCCTACGCATACCGAACTCCAGTAATTGAAACGCCTGCTGTCGAGACGCTTGAAAAAGTACATTGCCATCATTACGAGACAGGCAAGGTAGAACAGATTAAGTACCAGCTCCGGCCATGTCTCTGCAAGCCCGAAACGGCTTATTCCGTAGAGCATGGTTCCTAACGAAAGTACCAGAGCAGCCGCTGTAATGACTATATCAATGATCTGCGATTTCTTTTTAAATCTTGTTTCCATAATATGCTCCTTCTTGATTCACTTATACAATTTTTTTCAGACAGCTTCAAGAGGGTGTTCCAAAATGTCAAACTATTTTCCCCGTTATTTCACCATATAGTCCAATAAACCTTTAACCTCTGTTATTCTGTCTTCGATGTTATCGCACGTTAATTTCCCGCCCGCAACGATAAGCGCCCGGGGAAAAGCCTTCCAGTCGAGACCGCCGAAGCCCGAAATCTCGTTGCGATACAGCTGCAGGGCATCTCCGCTGACGAATTTCAGCAGCAGAGCCTGGAGCGTCTCGGACAGATCCGCATTCATCACGCTGCCGTACATCTGTAACGCTTCGCCGTTTCCGAGCAATGTTGCAAGAACATCTGCGGTGCCCGAACCCAGGTTCTCGATCAGCGCCCTTTCGTTCCAGTACATCAAATGCACCTTGTTTCCACCCTGCGACAGCTTTGCCGCGACGAGATAAATACCCATCGCAATCCATTGCCCAACCAGCTTTGATTTCGCCTCAAGCTCAGACGAAGCCGATGTCTGAGCCTCGATATACGCCCGCACCGCCTCGGCGATGGAACCGTCCAAATATCCCTGCAGGTTGTCCACGGCTGCGTTTACCGCGTCCTCGTAGTTCTTCCTGCCAACGGCGGACCGGAACACCTGCATTTCCCCGCCGGTAATGCCGACGATAAACTCGATACCCGAAGCGGCTCCGTTCCGATATGCCTCATACACCTGCTTAGGGACCAGTTTTCCGTCACAGGTCGGTGCGCACATATTCATCCAAAGCCTTTGTAAAGCATCCTTTATGGCTTGTGTATCCAGCTGCAAAAGCTCCTCCATTGTCGAAGTGTTTGTTTCTTTCAGCAGCGCTTTCGCCAGAGCTCTGGAAGCATCCGGCGTATCATAGGCAGACTCCGGGCTGCCATTGAACACGAAAGCCCTATTAAACAGTCCCTTCGCCTGCCCGCTGGCGGCTAACAGGCAGATACAGGTTGCGCCGGATTCGAAGCCCAGCACCGTGATCCGCTCGGGGTCGCCCCCGAAGGCGGCAATGTTTTCCCTGATCCACTTCAGTGCCGCGATTTGATCCAGCAGCCCGAGGTTCAGGGCGTCCGGGCAGGCCTCCCCGCCGGGAACCTCCGAAAAATCAATGAACCCGAATATACCGAGACGATAATTAAAGCTGACAAGCACGATATCCTGATTTGCATTTACATAATCTCCACCGTACTGCAGCGGATCGACCGCGCTGCCGTAGGTAAAATCGCCATGATGGAACAGCACGAGCACCGGCTTTTTCGCCTCAGTTCCTTCGGCTCCGGTGGCAATATTCAGGGTCAGGCAGTCCTCGCTCTGACGGTGATGCCTGATGACCGAGCCTTTGTGCTCCACCTGTATGGCCGAGGCGCCGAAATACCTGGCCTCAAACACCGCTTCCGACGCAGGGAGCGGCTCGGGTGCCTTCCATCTCAGTTCACCTACCGGCGCCTTTGCATAGGGAATCCCCATAAAGATCCGTGTCTTCTTGTACTTCTCCCCGACATAG
>JAFRUW010000091.1 GCA_017438675.1 Oscillospiraceae bacterium
ATGCGGTAATAGCCCATCTCCACGTAATCACGAAGGCCGAGCTTCTGGCTCATCTCGTGGCGGATAGCGGTCGGGCGGTCATAAAGCGCATCAAGATCCGCCTTGTGCTCCCTGTACCAGGTTCCCTCCGCGACCCATGCGTCATGACGTACACCGTCATCGGCGTCTGTTTTGAAGGGTCCAAGCTGTGCGATGGTGTACACACCGCCCCTGAACGGAATAGCGGCGCCTGCAATCAGTTTGTTGTATTTTGTTACGAGGTCATTCTCCTCCTGGAGGAGCGGGATGATGGAAACGTCAAAGCACTTGAGCTCCATTTCGGCATTAATAAACACGACCTCGCCGAACTCCTTCTCCAGCTCACCGCGGAAGGGAGAAGCGCACATGGCCCGGGTCCACATGTCGGAATACTCCTGAAGCTCCGGCCCTGTGCGGTTCCAGAACTCGACCTCACCGTCGTAAAACTCATCCTTCGTGTTGATGGAATGACGGATCTGGGCAACCGTCGAAACTGACATGGTATGCCGCACAATCTTGTCCCACGCTATAAACTGTGCTCTCGCCTCTTCATACGTTTCGGCGGAATTAAAGGCACCGAGAACTGCCTTCATATCTTCCTTGAGTTTTTCAATATCCGGTCTTTCGTATGGAATCTCTGAAAACTTCAGCATAAAACGTTACTCCCGTAGAATAAACGATGGAAACCTGGCCATCGTTTTCAATAATTCTTCAGATTAATAACTCCGCTTTTGGGCGTCAGTGTAATAAACTATAGATAACTTCAGTCATTTTAACACATTGTTAATAAAAAGGCAACATTTATTTATCTTTTTTTACAAAAAAGCAGTCAATCCAACCTTCCCTGTGTATAAAGTAGATAAATATCCGCACCGGCTATTCATTTACGGCGTATTTTTATTCCCTCATTTGCGTTATTGCATCTGTCTGGTACAGGTTTCCGATTTGCCGGCCGATAATAATACCCGATTATTATCAAACAGCATTTTTAATCAAAATCGTTCATAATGAGCGCAGTGATTAACAATATTTATTCCTGATGCTTTTTTTATTCTGCTCTGTCGGCGCAGTACAGTCTGAAACCCGCCCGTCTGCTCTGATTATTAATTCATCTGCATACGAAACGTCAGGTTATCGGGGGTTTTGCGGACTCTCTGCAATGAAAGCCTGCAGTGAGCGATAAATTTCCGGTTGACAGGTTTGAGCTTTTATGCTATTATGTTAAAGCTAAAGCACATCAGTGCGAAATATGGGGGTGTAGCTCACTTGGGAGAGCGCTTGAATGGCATTCAAGAGGTAAGGGGTTCGATCCCCCTCATCTCCACCAAAAAGTACCGCGAATGATCGCGGTACTTTTTGTTTATGCGCGGCGCAATAAATCTTCACTTGACATTGAAATGACAGTTGTGTAAAATAGATTACGGCAGGAAGCCGTTTGAGAATACACACGTATTCTTTTCCGTTTCTTTTTTCATTGAGTGTGTACTGTGAAGGTATGCGGTCCTCATGAGGAGGACGGCGTACTTTATTCTTTCAGGAGGATAATATTATGGCATGTTTTCTCGTTCCCGCAACCGAAGCGATAATCACAACCGTGGCAAGAAAGGCTATCGAAAAGAAAGAGCTGGCAAACGGTGCTGACGCCGCTGAAACAAAGCTCCCCTTCTCCCATAAGCTGAAGTGGCTCAACAACATGCTGTGGGGCGGTTCCGCTCTCCTTGCATTCGAGCACATCTGGCACGGTGAAGTCTCCCCCATCTTCCCCTTCCTCACGGCAACCAGGACCGTTGAGGGCACCGCTGAAATGCTGCACGAAATGGCAACATCAGGCGTCCTCATGGCAGTCCTTGTAACAGCCGTATGGCTGGGCATGGTGGCTGTATCGTCAATTATGGAAAGGCATGAAGCCAGACTGCAGCTTGAAGCAAATGCAAAGTGAGGTAAATGACGCTTCTTATAACCGTTTTTGCAGCGGTGATCTCCACCGCGATATGGTATAAAAACGCTCCGAAGAACGAAATGCGTGTGGACATCCTCTGTTGGATGTTCTGGGGTGCGTCCCTCATGTGGCTCATCGACGCGGTAGTTGAGTATCTGGAAATCGGGGCGGAGTACTTCACTCCCGCACCGGCAGACCTCTTAAATGACCTGTTTCTGGGGCTCTCGGTGGTGGCTCTCGCTCTCGTTATCTGGATCGTCATTCTTCTCATCAAGGATCCGAAAGGCGCCGTCAGGGCAACGCTGTTTAAAAACAGAAAATGACGCAAATCGGGACAGTCCGTGGACTGTCCCGATGATTTTTATTTATCCTTTGTGTTGATCTCATACTCAAGGGCACAGGTTACAGCACATATTAAAAACAGGATCAAGGGTAAATACCAAAAGAATTCAATGTCGGAAATCCGTTCTGCAAATCCAAAGCCCATAATTTTGAACATATTGATTAAACATCTGAATAAATAGCTTAGCATAAACAAGCCCTGCGTTACAACTCTTATGATATATAGTGCCTTGCTCTCCTTGGTGTCAACTGTACCGTCCTTGAAATTTTCTGTTTCAAATTTGATCCACACTCCGATATATACAAGAAAAACTACAGAAATCAATGCCGAAATGATAATCACAGGCGCCATCTTTTTTCACCTTCATTTCTCAATGATAAATCAAACATCAAAATTAATAACAAGTTGCTAATGTTGAAAGAGGTGTAATTAATGTCTCTGTAATACTCGTAGTTTTCAGTTTCTCTGTATTCCAGAAGTGACAATAAAAGCAAAAGAATCAGTATAATGATTACAAGTACGGTTACAGTTATTCTGTATTTCAGCCGCCTGATAGCTCTGGTATCGACCTCAGACGCCGCAGAGCATTCATTTAACTTTTTTGCATCACTGTAAATCTGCCAAAACAAAAGCACGCATGCCGCGCATAAAAAAACGACTCCAATAATATCCTGCCAACTCACAGTTTTCGCCTCCCCTTTAATCTGAGATTATCTGAATTATACCAGCGGTCAGTAACCCTGTCAATAAAAGCGGGCACGGAGGCTCTCCGCTGCGGGTGCAAAAAAGCTGAGGCTTTTCAGCCTCAGCTTTTTTGATTTTTGTTTATTAATACATGCCGCCCATGTCGGGAGCAGCAGGAGCTGCTGCGGGAGGAGTGGGGATGTCGGTTACCAGGCTCTCTGTGGTGAGGACCATGGATGCCACGCTTGCGGCGTTCTCAAGAGCGGAACGGCAGACCTTGGTGGGGTCAACGATACCGGCCTCGATCATGTCGCCGTATTCCTCGGTTGCGGCGTTGAAGCCGTATGTGACGGAATCGGAGCACTTTACGTTGTTCAGGATGACAGCGCCCTCAAGACCGGCGTTGGCCGCGATCTGCTTGATGGGAGCCTGCAGAGCCTTGGCAATGAGGTCGATACCTGTCTTCTCGTCGCCGGCAGCGTCAGCCAGGAGCTTTTCAACAGCCTTTGCCGCTACGACATAAGCTGTGCCGCCGCCTGCCACGATACCCTCTTCAACTGCCGCCTTGGTGGCGTTGAGAGCATCCTCAATGCGGAGCTTCTGCTCCTTCATCTCTGTCTCGGTCGCTGCGCCGACCTTGATGACGGCTACGCCGCCGGACAGCTTTGCAATGCGCTCCTGAAGCTTCTCTCTGTCGTATTCGGAGGTGGAAACCTCGTACTCGTTTCTGATCTGATGCAGTCTTGCCTGGATGTCTGCCGTGGAGCCTGCGCCGTCAACGATGATGGTGTTCTCCTTGGAGACCTTGATCTGTCTTGCGGTACCCAGCATGGAGAGGTCTGTTTCCTTGGGCTCCATACCCAGCTCGCTGGAGATGACCTGACCGTTTGTCAGGATTGCGATATCCTTCAGCATCTCCTTGCGTCTGTCGCCGAAGCCGGGAGCCTTGACGCATACGCATGTGAAGGTGCCTCTTATCTTGTTGAGAATGATCGTCGCAAGGGCTTCGCCCTCAACGTCCTCAGCGATGATGAAGAGCTTTCTGCCTGCCTGGACCACCTGCTCCAGAACGGGAAGGATCTCCTGGATGTTGGAGATCTTCTTGTCGGTAATGAGGATCAGGGGCTCGTCGATGACGGCTTCCATCTTGTCGGAATCGGTGACCATGTAGGGGGTGATGTAGCCTCTGTCGAACTGCATGCCCTCGACTACCTCGGAATAAGTCTCGGCTGTCTTGGACTCCTCAACGGTGATAACGCCGTTCTGGCTGACCTTTTCCATTGCCTCGGCAATGAGCTGGCCGATCTTTACGTCGCCGGAAGATACGGCGCCGACTCTTGCGATGTCCTCTGTGCCCTTAACAGGCTGGGAATTTGTCTTGATAGCCTCCACTGCGGCTGTAACTGCCTTCTGGATGCCCTTCTTCATGATCATGGGGTTAGCGCCTGCGGCTACGTTCTTGATGCCCTCGTGTACGATTGCCTGTGCCAGAACGGTAGCTGTTGTGGTACCGTCACCGGCCACGTCGTTTGTCTTGGAAGCGACTTCCTTGACAAGCTGTGCGCCCATGTTCTCAAAGGGATCCTCGAGCTCGATCTCCTTGGCGATGGTGACGCCGTCGTTTGTGATCAGGGGAGAACCAAACTTTTTATCGAGAACTACATTTCTGCCCTTGGGTCCTATTGTGAGCTTAACTGTATCAGCAAGCTGTTTTACGCCCTTTTCAAGAGCTCTGCG
>JAFRUW010000092.1 GCA_017438675.1 Oscillospiraceae bacterium
GGCCTTCAGTTCGGCAAAGGCGCAGACTCTGTCGTCGTGACCGTAGCCCGCGATAAGGGAGCGGTCAAGACCGGCGTCTCTCACGGGGATGGAGGGTACTACCTCAAGCTCGGCGGAGAGGAAATCTTCCTCGGTAATGCCGTACTTCTCGTTGAGGATCTTAAGGACAGCCAGCTTCACTCTGTCCCCCGCGTCCTTTTCCTCACTGTCGGGAACGCTGCCGATAACGATGTTGAGAGCCTCGGCGGCGATGCCTTCGGAAAGGGCTTTCTTCATCTGATCCTTTGCAAGGTGCGGGAGCAGGTCGGTGATAACCAGCACCGGATCGGCAGGATCTTCGCCTATTGTAACGGGAACCACGCTGCCGTCAAGAAGGGCAACAACGCCGTGCATCTCAAGGGGAATTGTGACCCACTGATACTTCTTGATGCCGCCGTAATAATGTGTCTTGAAATAGGCAACCTCTTCGTCCTCGTACATGGGGTTCTGCTTGAGATCGAGGCGGGGAGAATCCACATGTGCCGCCGCGATGTTCACACCCTCACTGAGGGGCTTTTTGCCGATGACCGCAAGGAGCAGAGCCTTGCCCCGGACGGACTTGTATACCTTCAGGCCGGGAGTAAGGGCCATGCCTCTCTCGTACTCAACAAAACCGGCAGCCTCGGCAAGGCGGATACCCTCCTTTACCGCAAGGCGCTCGGTCCTTGCCTTCTGGAGAAACTGCTTGTACTCCTCGCTGTAAGCGTTTACCGCAGACTTCTCATCGTCGCCGATAATGTCCCAGCCGTTCTTCTGATCGTAAAAAAGATTGCTTTTTGCTTCGCTCATGATTGACCTCCTGTTATATCTTTAAAAAGCATTTCGCATTTTTGCCTGAATGATTCCTCATTACCGTCATTTGTTATTATAAAATCGCAGTTTTCCTCATAAAAGCTGTCCGGCTTCTGGGCGGAGATCCTCAGTTCGGCGTACTCCCGGCTGACCCCGTCCCGTAGCATTATGCGTCTTACGCGCTCTTCCCTGGGGGCGATGACCGCAACGGTGAAGTCGCACTTCAGGTGAAGTCCGCTCTCCACCAGGGAAATGGCGTCCACGGCAGAGTTTTCGGTTCCCGACGCGATCTCCGTGACCCTGGCGATCACGTATTTGAAGATTATGCCGTTCAGCCTGTCCAGCTTTCCGGGATCGGAAAAGACTGTTTTTCCCAGCTTTTTCCTGTTGAGCTTTCCGCGGCTGAACGCCTCGGGGAAACTGCTTTTAAGCTCAGCTTTCATGGCGTCGTCCGAAGATAAAAGCCCGTGATACACAGCGTCACAGTCGATAATGGTGAAGCCCATTTCCCTGAGCACATTGAGGGCTGTGGTCTTCCCTGCTCCGGAGCCGCCTGTAATACCGATCATCATACCGTCCCGATCCCCGTTTCGTCGAAAATTCGCTCCCGGGACAGTCCGCCAGGGCGCAGCACCTTCGGAGGCGTCACAGTCATGTCAACAATGGTGGATTCGATGCCCACGGCACATTCGCCGCCGTCAACGGCGCACTCGATCTTCCCGTCGAAGTAGTCCAGCACGCTGCGGAGATTCTTCGGGCTGGGACAGCCGGAAATATTCGCCGACGGCGCCGCAAGGGGCGCCCCTGCCGCCCTGATGATCCCCAGCGTGAGGCCGTGATCCGGGCACCTGACTCCCACCGTATCTCCCCCGGCGGTGACGATTTCCGGCACTGACGGGTTCTTTTTCAGGATCATTGTGAGAGGCCCCGGCCAGAACTTTTCCGCCATGAGATATGCGGTATCCGGTATATCCTCGCAGAATTTCTCCACATCAGCCATACCCGATACAAGGAGGCTTATGGGTTTTGTCTCCGGCCTGCCCTTCACGTCGTATATCTTCTGTACCGCCGAACTGTCAAGTCCGTTCGCAGCAAGGCCGTACACCGTCTCCGTGGGTACGGCGCACAGCCCGCCGGAAAGGATAACCCCGGCAGCGGTGTTTATATCTTTCGTAACTGATGTTTTCATGTTTACGCTTCGCCTGTCGCTTTAAGCTTTTCCGCCTGATCGGCTGTCACAAGGGCGTCGATGATCTCGTCCAGATCGCCGTTCATGATCTGCTCGATCTTGTACAGTGTGAGGCCGATGCGGTGATCGGTTACTCTGCCCTGGGGGAAGTTGTATGTCCTTATCCTCTCGGACCTGTCGCCGGTGCCCACCTGGCTCTTGCACTCCGCCGCAACCGCCGCGTTCTGCTTCTCCCTCTCCGCGTCCAGCAGGCGGGAGACAAGGATCTTCATGGCGCGCTCACGGTTCTTGTGCTGGCTGCGCTCGTCCTGGCATTCCACCACGGTACCTGTGGGAAGATGGGTGATGCGGATGGCGGACTCGGTCTTGTTGACGTGCTGACCGCCGGCTCCCGAGGAACGGAAGGTATCTATCTGGAGATCGGCGGGATTTATCTGGAAGTCCACCTCTTCCATCTCGGGAAGCACCGCAACGGTGACGGTGGAGGTGTGTATCCTGCCGGAAGCCTCTGTATCGGGGACACGCTGGACCCGGTGAACGCCGCTTTCAAACTTCAGCCTTGAATAGGCGCCCTCGCCCTCGATGACAAAGCTGACCTCCTTGATGCCGCCCAGCTCCGTCTCGTTGATGCTGGCGATCTCGCACTGCCAGCGCTTTGACTCGGCGTACATGGAGTACATGCGGTACAGGTTGTAGGCGAACAGCGCCGCTTCCTCGCCGCCGGCTCCGCCTCGTATCTCGATAATGACGTTTTTGGAGTCATTGGGGTCCTTGGGGAGAAGGAGTATCTTGATCTCCTCCTCGGTTTTAGCGATGTTCTCCCTGGCCTCCTCAAACTCCTCCTGGGCCATCTCCTTGAAATCCGGGTCGCTGAGGAGCTCCTTCGCCCCTTCCATGTCGGACACGTATTTCTGATACCTGCGGAACGCCTCCACAACAGATGTTATCTCCTTCTGTTCCTTTGCCAGCTTTGCGTAAGCGGCGGGATCGGAATAGACCTCCGGACTCTGCATGGCGTTTTCCAGCTCAATGTATTTTTCTTCTATAGCCTTTAATTTGTCGATCATACTTTTATCCTCGCATATTTACTAAATTATTATAATAGCACATAATGCCATAATTGTAAACAGCAAGAACGATCCGAAAATTGCCTGCCGGAAACAACCGCACCCGCAGGGGTTCTCCCGGCACCCTCTCCGGGGGAGCTGTCGCGGCGTCGGACGACGCCGTGACTGAGAGGGCGTCCGCCAGTA
>JAFRUW010000093.1 GCA_017438675.1 Oscillospiraceae bacterium
CCGTGCTCCCAGAAGTTGTCCTCCTTGCCGAAGCGGAAGATGCGCTCGGCCGGGATGCCGATCTCCTTGTTCCAGATCTCAAAAGCCTCGTCGTCGTCCTGATAGATGGACGGATAAAGCTTGTCCTCGGGGATACCAACCACCTTGGTCAGGAATTCCCAGCACCATGCTATGGCTTCATGCTTGAAGTAGTCGCCGAAGGAGAAGTTGCCCAGCATTTCAAAATAGGTGCCGTGTCTGTCGGTCTTGCCGATGTTCTCGATATCGCCCGTCCTGATGCACTTCTGGCAGGTAGTGACCCTTCTTCTGGGAGGCTCCTGCTCGCCGGTGAACCAGGGCTTCATGGGAGCCATGCCGGAGTTTATGAGAAGGAGCGAAGCGTCGTTCTGGGGAATGAGAGAGAAGCTGGGAAGCCTCAGATGGCCCTTGGACTCAAAGAAGGACAGAAACATTTCCCGAAGTTCATTTAAACCGTACTTTTCCATTTATTTTCCTCCAATTATTTCTATAAAGAGTAATATACGTTATTATCCGGCGTACTCATCGGAGCTGACGAAATCAAGGAAACCGTCGCTGCTCCTGAAGAAGTGGTGGACGCCGTCTTTGCCGAGAGCATAGTAGTAGTAACCTGTGTCCTCTGGCTCAAGGGCTGCGTTGATACAGGCCATACCGGGATTTGAAATAGCGCCTGCGGGCAGACCCTCATATTTATAGGTGTTGTAGGGACTGTCGATCTCGGTGGAGAACTCCTGCCCCGTTTCGTTTATGATGTAGTTAATTGTGGAGTCAAACTGCAGATACGGGAATCCTTCATTATTCAGTCGGTTGAATATGACAGACGCAATGGTTGCTCGGTCGATATCGCCTACCGCTTCCTTTTCAACTATGGAGGCGACTATGACAATATCAGATACCGAATATCCCTTCTCCTCAGCCAGCTCTCTCATCTTCTTGTCGAACCTGTTGTTGAAGTTGGAAAGGAATTTCTTTATGACGCTTTCCGGGTCCTGACTGAGATAGAACTCATAGGTATCGGGGAACATATATCCTTCAAGGCGCTTTTCGTTTCCGAGGGTGGATTTATCCAGGAACTCGTAGTCGAAATCATAATTTGCCGCCGTATCCCACAGCTTGGTCGCCTTGCAGACGCCCCGCTCCTCAAGGAGCCTGAATATCTGACGCATGGTGTAGCCCTCGGGAATGGTGACGTCCACCGGTATTCTCTCCGCGCCAGCGGGAGTGAGGCCGTGAACAAGGGCACGGTAGTCAAAATTGGTGTACAGCCTGTAAGTGCCCGGCTGTACTCTTTCCTCCAGGGGAGTTTTGGAGAGGCCGCCGTAGAATTTGAAAAGGCTCTTATACTTTATAAGGCCCTTGTCAAACAGGATATCGGCAATAGTGTCGGAATCGTACTCGTCGGGTATGGTGACCTCCACAGCCTCCTCGGTTTTGCCCAGGGCAAGCACATCGGTGGCGGCAAGCCATCCGAAGCCCGCAAGAAGGGCGGATAAGGCCACAACAAAGACAAAGTAAAGGATACCGCCGACTATGCCGGTATGGCGGTCATTTCTGAAGCGCAGGGGGAAATCGCTTTCGCCGGTTTTCTTTTTCCCCTTTTTCTCCTTGTTTTCCCTGGCGGCCCGCTTCTTCGGACTCCTTTGAGTGAGCCTGGCCATGGAATCTTTAATGGAGAATCCGCTTTTCTTTTCTTTGGAAAGCTCCGGTATTTCCTCGATACCCGCAGAAACGGCGTCAAAGCTCTGAGAGTCAAATACCCTTGTTTCGTCGGCGCCCTTATCGGGAGCGTCATCGTCAAAGAAACTGTTAAGCTTATCTTTATAATTTGCCATAAAAACAATCCTTCCTCAGGTGAAATACCTGAAAAGACCCTGCGGCATAAAACCTTATGGCCGCGTGCTGTAAGAATAACAAATAAGTATCTATCACCCGTTATAAAACAGCGGCATAGAATATTCCAGATGGCGGGCAAAACCGCTGTCAGTCAGGAGATAAAGCTCTTATACAAAATCAACTGCGCAATAAGAAGCATACTTAATTCATAAATCATAATGCCGTCGCGCAGCGGCAGAATGGAGAACTCATAATATGTGCAACAACAATAACTGGCTCTGGATCATCCTTATCATCATCCTTCTCGGCGGCTGCGGCAACTTCGGCTTCGGCTGCGGATGCGGTAATGACTGCGGCTGCAATAACAACGACTGCGGCTGTGGCTGCGGCTGCAACTGACAGGAAACAGCCACGCTTTCCCGGGATCATATAACGATCCCGGGAATCGTTTTTTATCAGTAATGGATGCCCTTCCGGACTCTGTCCGAAGTCGCCTTGTCCTTCACGATCTCAAGAAGCTTGAGACCGAAGTCAATGGCGGCGCCTGCGGCCCTGCCGGTGATGACTTTGCCGTCAACGACAACGGGGCTCTCCTGGCTCATAACGCCGCCGGTCATCTGATCCTCCATGCCGGGATAGCAGACCGCGTTTTTGCCGTCAAGTATTCCGAGACCGGCAAGAACTCTGGGACCTGCGCAGATAGCGGCAACATACTTGCCCATGCCGTATGCTTTCTTAACGATCTCAAGGGCGGCAGGTGTACTCTCGATAGTATCAACACCTTTGAGTCCGCCGGGGACAACCACCATATCGGCGCTGTCCAGATCTATGTCCTCAATAAGGCAGTCGGCCTTCACCCTCATGCCCCGTCCGCCGGGAATCTCATATCCGCCGATACCGGCGAGCCTGACTTCAACGCCGCCGCGGATAAGCAGATCGGCGGGAGCCAGCGCCTCTATTTCTTCAAAACCTCTGCCAAGAATAATGTATACCATAACAAACCTCCGATACTTACATAGGCCTGCTTCTCAACTAATGAATTATAACATACATTTTGACAATTTGTCCATATAAATATACAATATATTAGAAAAGCCTTAAGATGAATTCCTTGTTCTTCTTGACAATAAATGAAATTTTTATTAGAATATGGATTACTGTGAATATACGCATATCATACGCGGCAAATAAGACCGCGAATACTTTAGGGAGTGATTGTTTTGGCAAAGGAAAAGAAAGTACAGCAGATCACCGATATGGATGTTGATTTCGCTCAGTGGTTTACCGACGTGGTCGTGAAGGCCGGTCTCGTTGATTATTCCGGCATAAAGGGCTTCTATATCCTCAGACCTTACGGCTACGCTATCTGGGAAAACATTCAGGCTGTTCTGGACAGGATGTTCAAGGATCTGGGCCACGAAAACGTTTCAATGCCCGTCCTTATCCCGGAAAGCCTTCTTCAGAAGGAAAAGGATCACGTTGAGGGCTTTGCCCCCGAGGTGGCATGGGTCACCCACGGCGGCAGCGAGGAACTTCAGGAGCGGCTTTGCGTCCGCCCCACCTCCGAGACCCTGTTCTGCGATCACTGGCAGCACGTAGTACATTCATGGCGCGATCTGCCCATGCTCTACAATCAGTGGTGCTCCGTACTCCGCTGGGAGAAGACCACCCGCCCCTTCCTCAGAGGCAGAGAGTTCCTGTGGCAGGAGGGTCACACCCTTCACCGCACCGCAGAGGAGGCCGAAGCAGAGACCCAGCAGATGCTGAACGTCTACGCCGACTTCTGTGAAAACTGGCTGGCAATGCCCGTTGTCAAGGGCCGCAAGACCGATAAGGAAAAGTTTGCCGGCGCCGAGGCGACCTACACCGTTGAGTGCATGATGCACGACAAGAAGGCCCTCCAGAGCGGTACGTCCCACTACTTTGGCGACGGTTTTGCCCGTGCTTTTGAAATCACCTTTACCGATAAGGACAACACTCTCAAGTACCCTCATCAGACCTCCTGGGGTCTTTCCACCCGTACAATAGGCGGTCTCATAATGACCCACGGCGACAACAACGGTCTTGTCCTTCCCCCGAAAATCGCCCCCACACAGGTCATCGTTATCCCCATCGCCTCCCACAAGCCCGGCGTCATCGAAAAGGCAGAAGAGATCCTCGCTAAGCTTAAGGCCGCCGGTATCCGCTCAAAGATCGATACGGGCGACCAGTCCCCCGGCTGGAAGTTCGCCGAGTACGAGATGAAGGGTATCCCCCTCCGCATCGAGATCGGTCCCAGAGACATGGAAAACGGTCAATGCATGGCTGTCCGCCGCGACAACGGCGAAAAGATCATCGTTGCGCTGGACGGTCTGGAAGAATCCGTTGCAAAGCTTCTTGACGACGTTCAGAATGGTCTCTATGAAAAGGCACTCAGAAACCTCAACGAGAACACCTTCCCCGCTTCCACCATGGAAGAAGCAAAGGACATTATCGACACCAAGGGCGGCTTTATCAAGACCATGTGGTGCGGCGATCTGGACTGCGAGCTTGAGATGAAGGAAAAGGTCGGTGTATCCTCCCGCTGCATCCCCTTCAACCAGGAGAAGCTTGGCGACACCTGCATCTGCTGCGGAAAGCCCGCCGACAAAATGGTCGTCTGGGGCGTGGCGTATTAATTTAAACGATATAAAAGAAATTCAGTCCCATTCCTGTTTCGGAATGGGACTGTTTTCATACCAGTTTACTGTTGTTTCTTTTTGGATATTATGAAGGCTGCCGCTGCAGCTCCCGCTATGCAAACCCCGGCGGCTCCGATTATGATCGGAGCGCTCTTTGATTTTTCCGCATCATCTGTTGCTGCCTCATTTTCAATTGTCCCGGTCTCCATCTCCGTCTGTTCCTTTTTCTCATCTGTCGTATCGTGAGTCTCCGTACCGGAGCTTGCGAGAACAGCAGGCCTCTCAGTCTCAAATTCGGTCCAATCCGTGAGGGAAGCCATTCCGGAGAAATCAGCGGATTCGCTGCAGCTCTGAACTGTCACTGTGTATTCGCTTGTACCGTTTACGTAGACGGTTCCGTCCGTACCTTTGACTGTGACTGTATTGCCGTTCTCGTCTGTTATTGTACCCTCGTTATACAGCGCCGTAAGCACGCTGTCACCTGTTACGACCCATGTGGAGTCTGAGCTTATATAAAGATTCGCATAGCCGCTGCCGCCGTTTCCGGCACAGCTCTCATCATCGATGAACGCGCCGGTGAGAACGCTGCCGTCGGTCATGTAAAGATCAAGTGTGCTGATTGTATCCCAGATAATATCGCCGTTCATCTCCTGGCTGACCGCTGTAAAGGTACATTCCGCACCGTTGGAACCTGTACTTCCCCATCCGCGCTGATTTGCGTTGCCGGTACATTTGAGGAAGAACTCGCAGTCCTCAGACCCGATGATCTCAACATCGCTGATTATGAATTCGCTCTCGGTGTTGGTAGTGTAGAATATGCCTCCGTTGGTGCTTGTGAGTGTGCCGCCGGTCATCTGATATGTGCTGCATCCCACTTCGGAATCGCCGGACATGCTCTGATACAGGATAACCGTCCAGGTGCAGTCGTTTTGTGAATCGTCGTGCATACTGCCTGTCAGGTCACAGTCATAAAGGCGGAGGCTGTTGAGACCTTCGATACAGATTGCCTCGGAATTATTTGCCGTAAGGGTAGCGTTGTTAACTGCGATATCGGCGGTGCAGTAGATAGCGGGTGAGCCCGTTCCGTTGGAAACATATGAGCCTCCGTCAACCACCATTGTTCCGCCGCCCCTGTCGGAGCGTATCGCCGCGGCAGAGCCGCCCTGTGTTGTGACGTCAAGGTCGTAAGCGTAAAGCGTGCCGCCGCCTGCAACGTGGATGCCGCCGGAGGTGTTCTGCTCGGTGGATATCTTTGTGTCCGCTATATAGATAACGCCGTCACCGTAGGCAAAAGCGCCCGCTCCGCCTGCGGAGTCTGTTGTGATTGTGCTGTCATTTATATATGCCGTACCGTAGGTTGCGAGGATCGCGGCGCCCACGCCGTAAAAGCTGGAATCATCGCCGCCTGTGGAATCAGAGGATGTCCTGTTAACATCGACGTCATTCAGTATGACCTCGCCGCCGGTGATCAGGACCGCGTTTTCATCGGAGCCTGTTGAGGTGAAACTCTCGCCGCTGACTGTCGTGTCCTCACTGTACTCGTTCACCGCGTCGTAGCTGTCCACTCCCCCGCTTCCGCCGGGCTGACCGCCCATGCTTCCGGGTGCGCCGTCAGGTCGCTCACCGTCCGGCATTTCCGGAGGGTCGCCTTCGGGTCTCTCGGGGGGATCACCGTTTGGCATACCGGAAGGCGCTTCGCCGTCGGGCTTGTCCGGGGACGAACCCGAGGGTTCGTAATTAGTTGTTGCTGAGGTTGACGCGTTCGCGGCAAACGCAGCGCCGCAGGAAATCATCATTGTAAATACAAGCAGTACAGCAAGTACGCTTTTTTTGAATTTTTTACGTTTCATTGTTGTCTTCCTTTCGTAATAGTTATATCAAAAAAGTCAGGTCTCATGTTTTCTCATACCGTGTTTGTCACTCGGTATGGTCAGATATTAATCCCCCAAGCTGAAACGTACCTGAAACAGCAGATACTTTTAAAAAAAACTGCCCGGACTCAAATCGGGCAGACTATAATTATTCTACAGCAGCAGCTTTGACCATGTGTCTTTACCGACGACGCCGTCGGATTCGATCTTTCTCGCATTCTGAAACTTTTTTACGGCGGCTTTTGTCCTGGGTCCGAAATGGCCGTCCACATCACCGCAGTTGAATCCGTAACCGTTTAAAAGAATCTGCAGCGCCTTCACAGAGTCTCCCCTGCTGCCCTCCTTAAGCTTTGGAAGCGTCAAATCAACACCTCCCTCCGCGGCTGACGCTGCTTTATACTTCGGTCTGTAAGCCCCCAGAACCACGTTCAGCTTCCTCGTCCTCCGCATCACCTTGCCTCCGTTGTCGTTGTTTGTAAGGCTTGTATTGCCCTCTATGCAGGTCACGGAGGTTTTTGTCGCACTCTCGCAGATGCCTATATGCTCGGCGGACTTGTCGGAATTGAAATTATAGAATATCAGATCTCCGGGCTTATATCCCAAGGTCACCCACAGATTGCGGTTTTTTGCGTACTTCATCAGTGCTGTGCAGCTCGCCGTCTTTTCCCCGCCGAAGAACAGGTCGCTTGAATGGCATTCAAAGAACAGCCACCATATAAAAACGCAGCACCAGGGGTACGACGAGCCCGAAACCTTCCTGCCGTAGTACGCCGTGTTGTATTTCACATTGTTGCTCCCCGGCGGGTTTTCGGAAACGCCTATCTGCTCCTTTGCCAGCGCCAGTATCTCACTCGCGGTACATGCCATGATTCCCCTCCCCTCACAGGAATATTCATACTATCCTATGCGGTAAAGAGGAGATGTGACAAAAAAACACCGAAGACCGTGCAAATCAGGCGGAATCATCGGTGTTTTGTATTCAGTTTAGAACTATATCAAGGAATCGGCGAA
>JAFRUW010000094.1 GCA_017438675.1 Oscillospiraceae bacterium
CGGTAGTAGGGGACGTTGTCCCACACGTTTTTAACCTGCTTTACAAGGCGCTCGTTCTGCCATTGGGTGAGCTGTTCCCGAGAAGCGCATTCTATCTCGGGCTGGTAGTATCTTTCCATAGGAATCAACCTTTCTCTTTATAATATCCTGTTCCGGATGAAGTATGATCTAAACATACAAACAAGATGTATTTTAGCACATTACCACGCAAAAGTGAACACTTCATTTAAACAATCCGAAAACATTTTTTGCTATTGAATATAGTCACGATGACCGAACCGCGGACAATCTGCGATCGGTCCGGCCCTTTCAGTCAATTGCCTGACCCTCAAGGGGTTTGCCCTCAAGGAGCAGAAGCTTGTTTGCCAGAAGGCCGGAAAAGCCGCTGATGACAGCGGACATGGCGATAAGGTCGCTTACCGTTTCCGCAGCATATTCGGAGACTTCCTCGTGATCGAGAATGCGGCCTGCGATTCCCCTGATCTGCTTCACAAAAACTTCCGTAGCCACCCTGTGATGGTTGGCGTATGATTCATAAATGGACTGCACCTCGTCCTCGGATATGTTCATGGGGATCATTTTCTGCAGCACTGCAATGCTCATGCTCTGCTTCAGGGTGCAGATCATTATGAGATAGGCCAGGTGGATGCGGTAATACTTTTTCTTCCGCGGCTCCGGCATTACCTTAGTGCGGACATAATTGTTTACTGCGGCAGCGGTTATGAACTGCTGGTCCTTAAGCTCCGGCGGGAGATAGTCAAGATACTGCTGAAGCAGCCCTATGACCTGCTCCATGTACAGTCCGAAATCAGGTATCTCTTCCCAGGCGGGAAGCTTGTAATTAGCCATATACCGCTCCCAGCGCCGGAGCTTGCCGGCAATCAATTCTTTGTCGTAATTCAATTCCGTTTCGCCTCTCTTTACAGACATAAATAAAGGGACTTTCTTGTATGATACATCACTTTGTGGAAAAAATCAATAGCAAGCGGGACGAAAAACAGTATTGACATAATTGCTGATATAATATATACTAATAGCACATATTAGATGCGGAAGTGTCTGCATACCAAGGTATGTATTATTTACAGTTTTCTCATTCCCGGTAAAGGAGGATGGTTTATGAACGATTACATTATCTATACAGATTCAGCGTGTGACATTTCCCCGGAAAAGCTGAACGAATGGGGCGTGAAGTTCAGAAGTCTTACTTTTGTCTTTAATGATTCCGAAAAGGTTTATTCCAATTTCGATATGCCCGTAAATGAGTTTTACCGCAAAATGCGCGCCGGCGGCGTTGCAAAGACCTCTGCCGTCAACGCCGAGGCCTTCCGCGAGGCCTTTGCCGAGGAGCTGGAGGTCGGACGTGACGTTCTATATATCGGCTTTTCCACCGGCCTCAGCACCACCGCCAATTCCGCGCAGATTGCCGCCGACGAGCTGAGAGACCAGTATCCCGACAGGAAGCTCATCACCATCGACACGCTGACTGCGTCGGCCGGACAGGGCCTTGTGATTTACCTTGCCGTGCAGAAGAAGAACGAGGGAAAGAGCATCGACGAGGTCGCGGATTTCGTCCGTGAGGTCTCGCCGAAAATGTGCCACTGGTTCACCGTTGACGATCTGGTGTATTTGAAGCGCGGCGGCCGCATCAGCCCCACCGTGGCTCTTGTGGGTACCGTCCTCGGTATCAAGCCAATCCTCCATGTGGACGATGAGGGTCACCTGATTAGCGTTGACAAGGTCAGAAGCCGTAAGGGCTCTCTCCGCGCCCTGTGCTCAAAGTACGGCGAGCTTCATGTAGATCCTGAAATCCCCGTTTTCATTTCACAGGCGGACTGTTATGACGAGGCAAATTCCCTGGGCGAGATGATCAAGGAACGCTACGGCGTCAGGGAAGTGTTCATAGCTGATATTGGCCCCGTCATCGGCGCCCATGCCGGTCCCGGAACCATCGCC
>JAFRUW010000095.1 GCA_017438675.1 Oscillospiraceae bacterium
AATTATTTGATGAAGTATTTTATAAGCCCAAGCACAAGTAAGTGTATCGGGTAGTATGCGTAAAAAAACCATTTTGATATTTTTCCGCCATTGCCACGCTTGCCGTTATAAAGGATAATCGGAATAATTCTTGCAGTTTCATCTCTCCTTGCTCTTGCCGCCTGCGCGGGAAAGAAGCCCCCGGAGACACCGGCGGAAGAAATCGGGGAAAAGGAACCTGCGGAAGCGTTGGAAGAGGTCGAAAGCGAACCGTCGGAGCAGGGGGGCGGCCTCCTGGGAGCGGGAAAGCCGAAGCTTCTGTCCGTAAATCTCACTGTCTCCCTTGACGGCGACACCGATACCGTATCCAAGGATGAGAAATTCGGTGCGGCCCTCCTCAGTATGGGTCAGGAGGAATTTGAGGAGCTGGGTTTTACCCTGGGCGACGGCTGCTCCGTAAGATTCCGGAACGGTTATGAGCTCACTGACGTGCCGTATTATAACGGCTATTACGTCAAAAACGGCGATCCCGTCATTGTTGCTTATCCCGGCGACCCCAATATCCGCATCACGCTGAACAATATGGGCATATGGGATACAGCCGGATTAAAGAACGGCGACAGCGTAACCGTCACACTGGAAGAGCCGGGAAAGTACGCCGCTATCCAGGAGGCGCTGGGACAGGTGTATTCCTTTGACCGGAATGATTATCCCAGTGATGAGGCGTTCTCAAACTTCAGGGCTTTTTCCGGGGGAAATCTGAAGGAGAATTTCCTGTACCGCGGCGCGTCTCCGGTGGACAACAGCAGAGGCAGAGCGGCTTATGTGAACGGCCTTCTTGAGAACAGCGGCATCGGCTTTATCATCGACCTTGCCGATTCGGAAGATGATCTGGAAAGGTACATGGCGTCTCCCGATTTCAAGTCCGAATACGCAAAGAGCTTATACAATAAGGGCTCGATGATTCTTCTCGATATGGGTTCGGCGTATACCAGCCAGACCTATAAGGAAAAGGTGGTCCAGGGACTCAGGGCGGCGTTAAACTCCAACGGCCCGATTTATATCCACTGCATGGAGGGCAAGGACCGCACAGGTTTTGTATGTATGCTTCTGGAGGCTCTGGCCGGCGCGGAGTATGACGAGATGATGAAGGATTACATGACCACCTACGAGAATTACTTCCATGTGACAAAGGCGGAAACGCCGGAGAAGTACGACGCCATTGTGGATCTGTATTTTGTGCCGTTTATGGAGTTCCTTCACGGAACAGACGATGTTTCAGTGCTTGAGAAGGCTGATTTCAGCGAGGACGCGGCGGCTTACCTGAAAGACGGCGGCATGACCGACGGCGAGATCGACGATCTTCTGAAGCTGATCACGGAGTAGCAGGACAGCAGATACAAATAAAAATAACGGAGGAGAAAAGGATATGAGAAAATCAAAAATCACGATCATGGCAGAGTGGACTACGACGACCTTGAGAAGATGCTGAATGAGAACAAGGTGGATTACGTCACCGTTACTGCTGCGTCAAACGTCACGGGTTATGTGACGGACGTGCACCGAGTGGCGAAGATGGCCCACGCCCACGGCGCAAAGATCGTTGTGGACGGCGCCCAGATCGTGGCGCACAGGGCATTTTCCATGATGGGCGACACCCCTGAGGAGAACATCGACTTCTTCGTGTTCTCCGCCCATAAGATGTATTCTCCCTACGGCGGCGGGGCAGTTGTGGGTCTTGTCGACGAGCTCAACAAGCACATGCCGGAGTTTTACGGCGGCGGCATCGTGCGCATCGTGTCTGACAGTTGGCAGACATACAAGGACGCGCCTTCCGTTTACGAGGCGGGCTCTCCCAACTACCCCGGCGTTGTGGGTATGGGCAAGGCAATTGAGGTGCTCGAGGAAGTGGGCTTTGACGCCATCGAGGAGCACGAAAAGGCGCTGATAAACAAGCTGGTGGAGGGCCTCAAAAAGCAGGATAACGTTATAATTTACGGCGATTCCGACGATCTCAGCGACAGAGTGGGCGTTGTGTCCTTCAATTTCACCGACGTGAACTCCTTCCACCTGTCCCGGAAGATGTCCGAAATCGGCGCTGTTGCCACAAGACGAGGCGCCTTCTGCGCCCATCCCTATGTGTGGCGGCTCATGGGTATTTCCGAAGATCAGCAGAGAGGTTTCCTGGAGTGCGACGACTCCGGTACGCCGGGCATGATCCGCGTGAGCTTCGGCATCTACAACACGGAAGAGGAGGTCGACGAATTCCTCAGGATTTTGGAGGACGCCCTGGCAATCTGCCGGGAGGAGATCACGGCCTTTAATCCGGAGTATTAAAAGACGATATTAAATAAAAGAGGCTGCAGCGATTCTTCTTTTCGCTGCAGCCTCTTTTTTGGTACGGGTAGTGGGACTTGAACCCACACGCCTTGCGGCACAGGAACCTAAATCCTGCACGTCTGCCAATTCCGCCATACCCGCGTATAATTCCAAATGTCAAAGGTCATTTGGAATTAAACTCTTTCATTTGCCAACTGCCATTCCGTTGCCGGTGAAGAACGCCACGTGGCGGCCGGTGTTGTCATATACGTCCACGGTGCAGAAGCAGGTCCTGCGGCCGGAGCGGACGAGGCGGCCGGTGGCTGTGAGCTTATCTCCCGCGGGAGCGGCAAGATAATTAATCGTCGAGCCCTGGGACACGGTCATGGGCCTGTCAAGGTTGCAGGCGATGGCAAAGGCAAGATCCGCAAGGGTGAAGATAGCCCCGCCCATGACCGTTTTGTTGGCGTTCAGGTGACGCCCGTCCACCGTGAGGGAGCAGACGGCATGACCCGGCTCTGCTTCCTCGATGACTATACCGGTGGTTTCGGTGGCGTAAATGTCGTGAGAGAAGATCTCTCTCGCTTTACTGAGCCAATCCACGGCGCTTATTCCTTAACGGCCTTGATGGCGTTGTCAATATCCTCGATGATGTCGCGCACGTCCTCGATGCCCACGGAAAGACGCATGAGGTCGGGGGATACGCCTGCAGCAACAAGCTCTTCGTCGCTGAGCTGGCGGTGGGTGGCGCTGGCGGGATGAAGGATGCATGTTCTGGCGTCGGCCACGTGGGTGACGACGCATGCCAGCTTCAGATTCTTCATGAACTTCTCAGCCGCCTCACGGCCGCCCTTGAGACCAAAGGAGATGACGCCGCAGGTGCCGTTGGGCAGATACTTCTGAACGCGGTCGTAATACTTATTGGAGGGGAGGCCGGGGTAATCGACCCATGCCACATCCTCATTGCTTTCCAGGAACTTCGCCACAGCCATGGCGTTTTCGCAGTGCCTGGGGATGCGGACGTGGAGGGATTCCAGACCGAGATTGATATAAAAGGCGCTCTGGGGGGACTGGGAGGAACCCAGATCGCGCATGAGCTGAGCCGTTGCCTTTGTGATGAAGGCGCCGCCCTGACCGAAGGCCTTTGTGTAGGTGAGGCCGTGATAGCTCTCATCGGGAGTGGTGAGGCCGGGGAACTTGTCGGCATGGGCATCCCAGTCGAACTTGCCGCTGTCAACGATGACGCCGCCGATGGTGGAGGCGTGACCGTCTATGTACTTTGTTGTGGAATGGACAACGATGTCGGCGCCGTGCTCAAAGGGACGGCAGTTGATGGGGGTGGCAAAGGTGTTGTCCACAATGAGGGGAACGCCGTGAGCGTGAGCCGCTTTTGAAAACAGGTCAAAGTTGAAAACTGCCAGGGAGGGGTTGGAGATGGTTTCACCGAAAACGGCCTTTGTGTTGGGCCTGAACGCGGCGTTCAGCTCTTCCTCGGTGCAGTCGGGGCCAACAAAGGAGAATTCGATACCCATACGGCGCATGGTCACGTTGAAAAGATTGTAGGTGCCGCCGTAAATCGCAGAGCAGGCGATGACATGGTCGCCGCAGCCGGCAACATTGAATACGGAGATAAGGGACGCCGCCTGACCGGAGGAGGTGAGCATTGCGGCAGTACCGCCCTCAAGGGCGCAGATCTTTGCCGCCACATAGTCACATGTGGGGTTCTGGAGTCTGGAATAGAAGTAGCCGCTGGCTTCAAGATCGAAGAGCTTCGCCATTGCTTCGCTGGTGTCGTACTTGAAGGTGGTGCTCTGGATGATGGGTATTACACGGGGCTCGCCGTTTTTGGGGGTATAGCCCGCCTGAACGCAGTTTGTATTGATGTAACTCATGGTGTTTCCTTCTTTCGTGATTTAAAGATTTAATATATACTAACATAAAAGGCCTGAATT
>JAFRUW010000096.1 GCA_017438675.1 Oscillospiraceae bacterium
ATACATCATGGCAGGCGGCAACCAGAGGGTCATCCTCTGCGAACGCGGCATCAGGACATTTGAGACCTACACCCGCAACACCATGGACGTGGCGGCGGTGCCTGTTCTCAAGACACTGTCCCACCTGCCGGTGGTCATGGATCCCAGCCATTCCGCCGGACGCTCCGCCCTTGTATCGCCCCTTTCCTGCGCGGCGGTGGCGGCAGGCGCCGACGGCCTCATCATCGAGGTGCACAACGATCCTCCCCACGCACTGTGCGACGGCCCTCAGTCCATAAGACCCGAGGCCTTTGAAGAGCTGGTGGGCAAGCTGAGGATCATTTCCGCAGCGGTGAAAGGAGAGTAATTATGACTATCGGAATCGTGGGTCTGGGACTTATAGGCGGCTCCATGGCCAAAAGCATACGCCGGGGTACCGACAGCCGCGTTCTGGGTACCGATATTAACGAAGAGACTATGATCATGGCTCGGATGTCCGGCGCCATCGAGGGCGATCTCACCGACGAGACGATCCCGGAATGCGACCTCATCATGGTGGCGATCCCGCCCAAAGCCATACTCAAATGGGCGGAGGAAAAGGCTCCCCTCTTAAAGGGCGTTCTTGTACTTGACCTCTGCGGCGTAAAGCGGGAAATCTGCTCGAGACTCAGCGTCCTTGCTCAGGAGAACGGGTTCTCATATCTGGGCGGCCACCCCATGGCGGGCAAGGAGGTCAGCGGCTTCCCCAACGCCTCGGTGGATCTGTTCTGGGGCGCGTCCATGATCCTAACCCCCGACGAGCACACCGATATCCAGATGCTGGATATGCTGAAGACGCTGTTCACTAAGGTGGGATTCAACCACATAACCTTCACTACCCCGGAGGAGCATGACCGGATAATCGCCTATACTTCACAGCTTGCCCACATAACCTCCAGCGCCTATGTCAAGTCACCCACGGCCCAGAAGCAGATGGGCTTCTCCGCCGGGAGCTATAAGGACATGACGAGAGTCGCAAAGCTGGACGAAAACCTGTGGACGGAGCTGTTCATGGCAAACGTGGACTGCCTCACCGGGGAACTCCGGGGACTTATCGATCATCTCAGCGAGTATCTCACCGCCCTTGAGACGAAGGACACGGAGAAGCTGACAAAGCTCTTAAAGGAAGGCCGCCTGCTCAAGGCAACCGCGGGCGGCAACTGATGCCCGGCGGCAAACATTTATATTCGGACGGTGAAGGAAATGCCTGAATACAAAACCGTAAAAGTAAATGTGGGTAAGGGTTACGATGTGCTGATCGGCGGCGGACTCTTAAGTGACTGCGGCGGGCTTATCGCCGGTGCCGTCGGCAAGTGCAGAGCGGCCGTTATCACGGACTCAAATGTGGAAAAATTGTACCTCAAAACCGTCCTTGACTCACTGAAAACCGCTGATATCGACGCTGTGAGTTTTACTTTCCCGGCGGGGGAGGAGAACAAGAACATCTCCGTCCTGTCCGATATTCTGGAATTCATGGCTGAAAACCGGCTGGGCAGGGGCGATATAGTCATTGCCCTGGGCGGCGGCGTCACGGGAGATATGGCGGGCTTTGCCGCGGCGGTGTATCTTCGGGGCGTAAGATACGTCCAGCTTCCTACAACGCTGCTCGCGGCGGTGGATTCCTCCGTAGGCGGCAAGACCGCAATTGACCTCACTAGGGGCAAAAACCTTGCGGGGGCCTTCAAGCAGCCGGAGACAGTTATCTGCGACACCGATACCCTGAAAACCCTGTCCCCGTATCAGATGTCAAACGGCATGGCGGAGGCCATAAAGACAGGCGTGCTCTTTGACAGAAACCTGTTCTGCATGTTTGACGGCGATGTCTCCGGTGAGAGGCTTGAATCTGTGATCGAACAGTGCGTCCGCTATAAGGGGCACATCGTGGAGATCGACGAGAAGGAGCGGAATGAACGGAGACTTCTGAATCTCGGCCACACCATAGGTCACGCCATCGAGAAGTGCAGTGAATACAAAATGGGCCACGGTCACGCTGTGGCGGCGGGCATGGCCATGATCTGCCGCGCCGGGGAAAAGCTGGGCGTTACGGAGCCCGGAACGGCGGAGGCGGTCTGCGATACGCTGAGACGGTTCGATCTCCCCACAAACACGGATTACAACACCGGCGATCTGGTGTCCGCGGCGCTGTCGGACAAAAAGCGTTCGGGCGGGACCATCACCTTTGTTGTGCCTGAGCGCATCGGAAAATGCGTACTTACAACGGAGCCGGTGGAGGCGCTGGGGCGGTATATCGAACTGGGAAAGGACAAGTAGATGGACGTGATGATCCACCCGTCCCACCTTGGGGGAACGGTACGGGCAATAGGCTCTAAATCCGATATTCACCGCCTTATGATCTGCGCCGCAATGAGCGACAGGACGACGGTTATAAAGGGCGTCGTTCCCTCCGAGGACGTGCTTGCCACTGCCGCCTGCATCCGGGCGCTTGGAGCGGGAGCGAAGATAAAGGACGGCGAATGCGCCGTAACACCGGGGGAGTTTGTATCATCTCCCGCGCTGGACTGCGGGGAAAGCGGCTCCACCCTTCGTTTTTTGCTTCCGGTGACCTCGGCCCTCTGCGGAGGCGGTTCATTTACAGGCTCCGGGCGGCTGCCGGAACGACCGTTAAAAGAGCTTGTTGACGCAATGAAAAACGGCGGAGCGGTGTTCGACAGGGAGAAGCTGCCCCTGTCTTTTTCCGGAAAGCTGAAGGCGGGGGAGTATTTTATCCCCGGAAACGTCAGCTCACAGTACATTTCGGGGCTTCTCATGGCCCTGTCTGTGACACCGGGTGAAAGCATGCTCACGCTCACCTCCAGACTTGAGTCCTCGGCCTATGTGGATATGACCCTTGACACCCTCCGCCTCTTCGGAGCGGATATCGAATACAGCGAAAACAAATACATCGTCCGGGGCAGGGAAAGACTCATGTCCCCGGGCACTGCAACCGCCGACGGGGACTGGTCAAACGCCGCTTTTTTCCTGGTTTCCGGCGCCATACACGGGAGCGTTACGGTGACGGGGCTGAACACGGATTCCCTTCAGGGGGATAAGCAGATAGTGAATATCCTGCGGGATATGGGCGCGGACACGGCGTTTCACAGCGGAAGCCTCACAGTGACAGCAAAGACGCTCCGGGGAACCACAGTCGATCTTGCGGACATACCCGATCTTCTTCCGGCCCTTGCGGTGGCGGCGTCTTTTGCCGAGGGCGAGACGCGGTTTACGGGCGGAACACGGCTCCGCATGAAGGAGAGCGACAGGCTTAAAACCGTGGCGGATATGATATCCCGCCTCGGCGGAACTGTCCGGGAGCTTGAAGACGGTCTTGTTGTAACAGGCACCGGGCTTAAAGGCGGGACGGTGGACAGCGTTAACGATCACCGTATCGTTATGGCGGCCGCAGCAGCAGGGGCCAACGGTACCGGGTGCGTTACGATAACAAACGCCGGGGCGGTGAAAAAGTCATATCCCGGATTTTTCGATGATTTTTCAGAGCTTGGAGGGCGTAAAAATGTCATCTGAATACGGCAAAAAGCTGAAAATATCTGTTTTCGGTCAGTCTCACGGCAGGGCGATAGGCGTGACTATCGACGGCCTTCCGACGGGTGAGCGGATTGATATTGATGAGCTTCGGATATTTATGGCGCGGAGGGCGCCGGGCGGCGCCCTTGCCACAAAGCGGAGGGAGCCCGATGAGCCCGTATTTCTTTCCGGAATTGAGGACGGTGTGACCTGCGGCTTTCCGGTCTGCGCCATAATTGAGAACAAAGACATGCGCTCCGGCGACTACGCGGGGCTTACCCAAACTCCCAGACCCTCCCATGCCGATTATACAGCGCTTCTCCGCTACGGCGACAGTGTGGATATGCGGGGCGGCGGTCATTTTTCCGGGCGGCTCACAGCGCCGCTGTGCATCGCAGGCGGTATAGCGAAGCAGATACTTGCCCGGCGTGGCATATACGTTGGGGCGCACCTTGCGTCTGTGGGGTGCGTTGAGGATGTGCGATTTCCCCTTGAACCTGCAAAGGAACTGTTCGACACTGTGGCGGCGAGGCCCCTCCCGGTGATAGACGAATCAAAGGGCGAACTTATGGCGGAGGAGATAAAAGCCGCCGCAGAGGAGTCGGATTCCGTTTCCGGAACGGTGGAGTGCGCCGTAATCGGACTTGCGGCAGGGTTGGGTTCACCCATGTTCGACGGCATTGAGAACCGCCTTGCTGCGGCGCTCTTCGGCATACCAGCCGTAAAGGGGCTGGAATTCGGCTCTGTGATACCGAGGGGCAGCGAGAACAACGACCCCTTTGTTATCCGTGACGGCAAGGTCAAAACAGAGACCAACAACTGCGGCGGGATCCTGGGCGGTATCACGACGGGCATGCCGGTGGTGTTCACGGTGTCCTTCAAGCCTACACCGTCAATCGGGCGGGAGCAGCGGACTGTGGATCTCACCGCCATGACGGAGACGACGCTGACAATAAAAGGCCGCCATGACCCCTGCGTTGCCCTCAGGGCGGTGCCGGTGGTTGAGGCGGTGGCAGCCACAGTTATCCTAGACATTTTGCTGGAGGAAAACACCGATGGAGCTTTCTGAGTTCAGAAAAAAGATAGACGAGATCGACGGCCCTCTTCTCGACCTGTTTCTCGAGAGGATGAAGCTGTCCGGTGAGATCGCGGAGTATAAAAAGGCCAACTCCATGCCCATACTCAACAAGGGCAGGGAGCGGGAGATACTCAATGGGGTCATGGAAAAAAGCGGCGATATGGAGCAGTACGCCCACCACTTTTTTTCCACCGTTTTCGAGCTCAGCCGTTCCTATCAGAACAGCCTGATAGGTGGGAGCACGAAGATACGTGAAGTGATAAAGTCAGCTCTTGACAGGGAAACCGGGGAATTCCCCCAAAAGGGTACGGTCGCCTGCCAGGGCGTGGAGGGCGCGTATTCCCAGATGGCGGCGGACAGGCTTTTCCCCCGGGGCAATCTCATGTTTTTCAGAACATTTGAAGCGGTTTTCGACGCTGTGGAAAGCGGGCTGTGCCGCTTCGGCGTGATACCCATCGAAAACAGCTCCAACGGCTCGGTGCGCGCAGCATACGATCTGTTGAGGACGAAAAACGTCCGCATCGTGAGAAGCACAAGGCTCTGCATACGCCACGAGATCCTTGCAAAGCCCGGTACGAAGCTGGAGGACATTACGGAGATACGCTCCCATCCCCAGGCTCTCGGTCAGTGCAGTGAGTTTTTGAAATCCCTGGGGGACAAGGTGAAGATCGTCCCTGCGGAGAACACAGCAATGGCTGCGGAATACGCGGCGAAGAGTCCCGACCCCGGTGTGGCGGCGATAGCGTCCCACTCCTCCTGCGGGCTCTACGGCCTTGAGACCGTGGCGACAAACATTCAGAACAGCGACAACAATTACACCCGATTTGTGTGCATAGAAAAGGATAACGAAATATATCCCGGTGCGGATCATATCAGTCTTATCCTCGCCCTCAGCCATAAGCCGGGCGCGCTGTACGAGATACTTTCCAGATTTGCCGCCCTTGAGGTGAACCTCATAAAGCTGGAAAGCTGCCCCATCATCGGGCACGATTTTGAATTCATGTTCTTCTTTGAACTGCAGGGCAGTGTCCGTGACCCGAAGATACTTCCCATGCTGGAAAGCCTTGAGCGGGACTGCGAGCAGTTTGTATTTTTGGG
>JAFRUW010000097.1 GCA_017438675.1 Oscillospiraceae bacterium
AGGGAGAACGATCGTTGTTCTCCCTGTTTTTTTGTTTTTCCCCTTGACAAACTGCCCTATGATTTGTATAATTAGTTATACAAATCATACTTTTCACAACAAGGAGGCTGAGAGGCAGGTATGAAAGGAAAGTACGCATGGACCGCCACCGTAGGCGAAAAGGGGCAGATCGTGATCCCGAAGCAGGCACGGGAGATATTCGACATAAATCCGGGGGACACCCTCCTGTTATTGGGCGACGTTAAAAGGGGTATTGCCATCCCGCCCAAGTCCCATTTCTCAAAATTCGCAGAGAGTATATTCACGGAAGGCGGTGAGGAAGAATGACATCTGTGCTGTCGGTCAGGAATCTTACAAAGGAATACCCCGCCTTTAAGCTGGACTCCGTGTCCTTTGAGCTGGGGCAGGGGGTCATCATGGGCTTCATCGGCAGGAACGGCGCCGGAAAGACCACGACCTTAAAATCGATCCTTAATCTGGTGCATCCATCCTCCGGCGAGATCCGCTTTTTCGGCCTTGATCCCGAAAAGAACGAATACGAGATAAAGCAGCGCATCGGGTTCTCCGGAGGTACGGTGAGCTGGTTTAAAAAGAAGAAGATCCGGGACATTGTTGCCGTTACAAAGACGTTTTACACGGATTGGGACGATTCCGCTTTTGAAAAGTACGCCGGCCGGTTCCGCATCGACACGGCCAAAACACCGGAGCAGTTATCCGAGGGCATGAAGGTGAAGCTTAATCTGGCGCTGGCGCTGTCCCACAACGCGGAGCTTCTCATCCTTGACGAGCCCACCAGCGGCCTTGACCCGGTCTCCCGGGAGGAGCTTCTGGAGATATTCCTGACCCTCAGGGACGAGGGCGTATCCGTCCTGTTTTCCACCCATATAACCTCGGATCTGGAGAAGTGCGCCGACTGCATCACCTACATTAAAAACGGCAGGATCGTCGCCTCCTGCGATATGGACAGGTTCATTGATTCCTACCGCATCGTCAGCGGCGGAACCCTTACCGGTGAGCAGCGGCAGGCGGTCATAGGCGAATGCATGTCGAAAAAGGGAGATACGCGGCTTGTGAGGAAGGGCGACGCGGCCCTCTTCATCGGGTGCGATATTGCCGTACCCACCCTGGAGGAGATAATGGTACACATGGACAAGGAGGGTGAACAATGAAAAAACTGCTTAACAAGGAGCTGAGGCTTGCGCTTTCCATTATTACACCCCTGTTCCTTCTGTTCGGGATCATGACGCTCATACCCGGTTATCCCATACTTATGGGGGCGTTTTTCATCTGCTTCGGCATATTCCAGTCCTTCCAGACTGCCAGAGAAGCAAATGACATTCAGTATTCCGCGCTGCTGCCCATAAAGAAAAAGGACGTGGTCACGGCGAAGTATATCATGACCGTGTTTTTCCAGATGGCAGGGTTTCTTATCATGGCGCTGCTCACCGTTCTGCGGATGACTGTCCTCAAAAACGGAGAGCCCTACGTCAATAACGCGCTGATGGCGGCAAACCCCGTTTTCCTGGCCTTTGCCCTTCTGATATTCACCGCCTTCAACGTGATCTTCCTGCGGGGATTCTTCAAAACGGCGTATTATTTCGGGAAGCCATTTGTATTCTTCATCGTCGCCGCCATGCTCATTACGGGCATAGCCGAGGCGCTCCATCACATACCGGGTCTTGGCTGGGTGAACGACATTTCGGGAAAAGCACTGGCGCCCCAGTTTGTGATCCTGCTCGTATGCTTTGCAGTCTACGCGGGAGTGACGTTCATTTCCATGAAATCGTCACAAAGAGTTTTTGAAAAGCTGGATATATAGGATAA
>JAFRUW010000098.1 GCA_017438675.1 Oscillospiraceae bacterium
ACAGACCATTAAGGTTCAGGGATACCGCACCACCGTATACGTACAACATAGTTCACCACCGGAGGCCGTAGTTGTTTCCACCGGGGAGTTTCCAAAGGGGAACACCTTTGGTCGTCCTTTGCTTCCTTTCCCACGAACGGGAAAGGAAGTGCCCCGCGGCATGAGCAATAAAATATTTACACTCCTGCCTGTCCCACCTGGAAGCCGGACTCGTCCTTTGAAAGCCCGTCCTTCTGCATCATGGTCTCAAGGACGTCGATGTCGGAGGATATATCCATGGCGTCGGTCTGGAAAAGCTGATCCAGCTGCTGGGAGAATCCGCTGACAAGGGTGTCCAGGATCTTTTCGATGCGCTCCTTTGTGGCGTCGATATTCTGTCCCGACACACCCTGCCGCTCAAAGTCGCTGTAGGAGCGGAGCAGCTTCAGGGTCGTGGGGAGATAGTAGCTCATAAAGCTCTTGATCTCCGGCAGCTTTTCGGGCTTGTCCTCCACCACGCTGAAAATCTTGGCAGTAAGGGATTCGATCTCGTCTATCTTCTTTGAAACCGCCTCGTCTGCGATCTTGTCGTTAAGCTGCCGTATCTCGGCGATTATGGACTCGTAACGGGTCTTGGGCTCCTCTTCCTCCACTTCCTCTTCCTCGTCGTGGAACATCACGAGGCGTCCCGCTCCCACGTCCAGATAAGCTGTCTCCGGGAGGAGCTTTTTCTCCAGCATGATCTCCAGGTCCTTCCGGACGGTGGATTCGCTGACGCCTGCGGCGCTGGCAAGCTCACCGAGAGAGACGGAGCTCCTTGTTCCGATGACCGGCATGTAGTTTGCGAAACGGCGCACACGCTTTTTCCTGAAAAACCGCATCCCCAGCATGGAGCCGCCGGCCGCCAGCATGGCGAGAGGGAACAGCAGATCAAAAACGGAGTAGAAGTTATTGACTATGAGATCCTCCAGGGCGCTGATGCCGGAAAGTCCGCCGATAACGGCGAGGATGATGCCCAGCACGAGAAGGGCTGTCTGCTTGCCGTAGATGTCGAATTTGCTCTTTGCATTCTTCGCAGCTCCGGAGGTTTTCCCTGTTCCGCCCGTTTTCGCGGTCTGAGAGGGGGCAGCACTCTGTGTCTTGGCCTGATTCTGCGGCTGAGACTGTGCCTGAGCACCTGCTGCGCCGGTATTGCTCTGAGACGCTGCTGATGTTTTCATCAGCCAGCGCTTCTCGTAGTCAATATACGCCTCGGGTCCGAAAGCGCCCTCGATTATCATCTCCTGAACGTCCCTGATGGCGGTGGCAAAGTCCACCCCCACCACCTTGGCACGGTAGTCGATGGAGACCGAGCTCATGCCCTGGCTTACGATCCTGTACTTGTCCTTTCTCAGCTCGGCAGTTGCTGCGTTTGCCGGGGAAGCGCCGCTTCTGTTGGGGGCGGAGCCCGCTGATTTGAACCATTTCCTCGGATCGATGACGTCAACCTTCATGAGCACCAGGAATATACCCACGGGCCACGCCCACCAGAAGGCTAAAGCAACAAGTATCCACGGGGCGACGGAACCGTCCTTGAACCAGTCATAAAATTTATCTACAAATTCTTTCATTTCAGATACTCCGTTTTCAAATAAGCATCCAGGATTGCCGCGGAAAACCGCGATATGTGTATACACATGATATTGTATCACGGTTTTGTCGATTTTACAATCATATTAAAGAGAGTATAAAGATAATTTGTCTCATGGAAAAACTGCCTTTGACATTCACGAGTGTATGGTATATAATCAATTCCCACAGTTTAAGAGAAGCATCTTGCCATTCTCCGGAAGGGAGGAAACAATGGATATGGATAAAGACGTACTTATCGCAATAAAAGGCATGCAGGAGCTGGACGGGCTCTCCGGCGAGGGCGACGAGCTTGTCACCCCCGGGACGTACTCCATGGACGGCAATATCGCCCGGTTCAGCTATATGGAGAGCGAGCTCACCGGCATGGAGGGGACAAAAACCACCTTTGAGGTCAGGCCCTCCCACGTGTCCCTTATAAGAGAGGGCACTGTCAACGCACAGATGATATTCGAGCAGGGGAAGAAACACTTTTTCATGTATGAAACCCCCTTCGGCGCCTTTACCATGGGCGTGTCCACAAACAGTATAAAGTCGAAAATGAACGACAGCGGCGGCGATATCGAGATCCGCTGCATGATCGACATGGAAAATTCCGTCATCAGCAGGAACGTGTTCAGAATCAACGTGCGCGAAACACCGATACAGTAACAGGAATAGGCATTTGGAAAGGAAGTTGCGAGGATGAATCTTATCCGGGAGGCAAAAAATCAGATAAAGGAAATCGTGGTAAAGGCATACGAAAAGGCTGCGGAGAAGGGCACCCTTCCTCCCGGCGCGGAAATGACCGGCACCATCGAAATACCCAAGGACGTATCCCACGGCGATTACGCCTGCGGCTACGCCATGGCGTCCGCAAGGACTATGCGCATGGCGCCCCGGAAGATTGCCGACGCCCTTGTTGCGGAAATGGAGCTTGAGGGCACATATTTTAAGGAAGTGACCGTGGCAGGCGCCGGATTTATGAATTTCCGCCTGTCCGACAAGTGGTACGGCGCTGTCCTTGAGGCAGTTGAAAACGAGGGCGAGGGCTACGGCGCCTCCGACATCGGCGGCGGCGAAAAGGTTATGGTGGAGTTCGTGTCCGCCAATCCCACAGGCCCCATGACCATCGGCAACGCCAGAGGCGGCGTCCTGGGCGACACTCTTGCCTCTATCCTTTCAAAGGCCGAGTACGACGTGTACCGGGAGTTTTATGTAAATGACGCCGGCAATCAGGTGGACCTTTTCGGAAAGTCCATCGAGGCCCGGTATCTCCAGCTCTGCCTGGGTGAGGACGCGGTGGAATTCCCGGAGGACGGCTACCACGGCGACGACATTAAGGCGCTGGCGAAGATAATATTCGACGCCCACGGCAAAGAATACCTCGACGTTGAGCCGGAAGAGAGGCGGAAGGCCTTCGTGGAGTTCGCCCTCCCCCACAACATCGAGCTTATGAAGAAGCACCTTCAGCGTTACCGCATTAAGTTCGACAACTGGTTCCTTGAGAGCAGCCTCCACAAAAGCGGCTACGTGGCCGAAACGGTGAAGCTCCTTGAGGACAACGGCTACACCTATGAGAAGGACGGGGCTCTCTGGCTGAGAAACACGGAGCT
>JAFRUW010000099.1 GCA_017438675.1 Oscillospiraceae bacterium
CCATGTCCCGGAAAATGCTTCAGAGCGGAAGATATTCCGGCAGTGTTCAGCCCTTTGATAAAGGCAGTGACATATTTCGAGGTCATTTCCGGATCATCTGAAAAAGAACGCACACCGATTATCGGATTGGCAGGATTGCTGTTGACATCGGAGACGGGAGCAAAATCCATGTTAAATCCTATAGCGCGGATCTCCTCGCCCAGCATTCGGGCGCTTTCTTCTGCCAGAGAGATTTCGCCTGTGGCTGCAAGAGCCATATTTCCGGATAAAGTCGTCCCAAAGGATACCCGGTTCACCATGCCGCCCTCCTGATCCACGCAGACAAACATCGGGATGCCGAGAGCCGACTGCATGGCCGCCTTCTGGCAGTCATGGATAAGCATCACAGACTGTGAAAGGTCTGCCAAATTGCCGGTAAACAGAATTATCCCGCCGAAATCATATTTTTTAAGCAGTTCCTCATAATCCTGATCGATCTCAGTTGTTGTTTTTTCATTGCTTTCATCCGCCCGAAGCGCAACGATCATCATTTGCGACAGCTTCTCTTCCGGTGTCATCCCGGCAATCATTTCACGGATCGCTTCATCCCCGTCCGGGGCGGAAGCCTCCGGTGTGTTTTCTGAAGCCTCCGGTACATCCGCAGGTGCATATGATGCTTCTTTAGCGCATCCAGACATCGTCAGCGCCATAAGTACAGCAAGTATGAGCGGTATTGTCCTTTTTTTCATCTTTTCCTCCCGGTTTTTTAAAAGCTTTGTGTCATTTTATTTTGAGAGGACGCCGGCCGTCTGATCATGGCAGTCCGCAGAAAAAACAAATTTCAGCGACAAGAGATTTAAGCCTGCCTGTGTATAAATCCGGTCATCTTCTGCAGCATCAGTATAACATAAAACTGTCAGCAAATCCACCGCCAAAGGTCAAGGGCTTTAATCATTTGGCAGCAGATGCGCATAACGAAACTATAATTGGAAACCGTTGTAAGGATACAAAATGGAATATCGGATTACAAAAAAATGATACGATAATACACTAAATTGTGTCACGCACAAGACTATACGGTATTATAATATTAAATAAATATTATACAACTCCATGTGACAATGTGACAAATCAGGACATAGGTAAGTCCTGTAGAAAAGCAGGAGATAAAAAGACAAGTAAAAAAGTACAAACGAAAACAGAGGTAACACCCCCTAGGGGGTGAGGGGCAGAGGTTACTTAGATTTTAGGTCATCGAGAGGGAAAAAGCAAACGGAGTTCATATCGAGAGAGCCGAGGAGGAAATCGGCAAAGAATACGTCTTAACAGGGAAAGCTCTGGCATAGACTTCACGAATCTTTTTAGGACCCCATGTTTTGTGTGCGAGCTTGAACCTGATGAGTTCGGCAGCGGTATCAGCGTCAATCTGGTTAGGATGGCAGTAGGGTTCTCTGGAAAGCTCCTGAAGCCCGGTTTTTCCCTGCTCAAAGAAACGGTTTTTCCATTTGTAGCCTGTTTTTTCTGAAATACCATATTTTTTGCAGAGATGGCTGAATGGGATTTCCTCTTTCAGCATTTCGGTAATGAATTGTTCTTTCAGTTCCATTTTATTGGTTTCCTTCCATGGCATAATCGTCACCTCTTGGTTTCGATTATACCTTAAAGGCTTACCTATGTCCTGAACCTGCACTTACCGATCTGCTGACACTTTCTACTTACCGATGTCCTGAACCCAGACAAGGTACTGTCAATTATTTCAATCAGTGCCTAGATAACAGCTTATCAGATGAGAACACTCGTGAGGCTGTTCCGTATTTAAATAATAACGGACAATTATGTATTGTTGCAAAAGTGTATTCATTGGCAGGTGCTGATTATTATTGGCACGATATAAACCTGGAAGACTTTGAATTAGTCCCTTACTATAACCAAAAAGCGGAATTGAGAAGATAGTTATTTAAACGCTAACTAACGCGCAGGGGCACCTTCGGGTGCTCTTGTTTAAGTTTTAAACATTACTCCCGGATCGCTTGCACTATATTATATTATTCTATTTAAAATGCAAACTGCCTTTTGTATAATATTTTCAACGGAAGTTATATCCCACGGATCGACAGACAAAAAAGGAGGAAAGACTATGAAACTTAAAAAGATACTGTCAATGCTGCTGGCGTTCTGTATGGTGCTCGGCATCGCGCCCAGTGTGGTTCTGGCGGAGTCGAGCCTGTCGACGCGGAGGAAACCGACAGCGCCGCTGTTTACGGCATCACTTTCGAAAGCGGTATAGAAAACGGCACTGTGACTTCCGACAAACAGACGGCCGGGGTTGGAGAACTTGTAACCCTGACTGCTGTTCCGGCGTCGGAGGATTATATCCTGAGGACCCTGACAGTGACCGATGCGATACGACGGGCGCTTCAATTAGTGTCGAGCAGACATACAACAGCGGGAGCCAGTTCTACTATCGCTTCCGGATGCCCGATGAGCCTGTAACGGTCACAGCAGTTTTTGCGAATACACGTTACGCTGTCACGGTTGATCCCGGGGTAGAGGGTACGATGCTCTTCTCCGTAAACGGAGGGGAATACATTGCTTCCGTTTCTGCAAAGTATAATGACACCGTTGCAGTCAGATATACATACGAAAACACACCGGGAACGAGAAAGGAACTCACAGAAAAACTGACATACTCTTATACATCCGGGGGAAAAACAGCGAAAAGACCAATGAATGATCAGATGGTTGAGGGCAACGTATATTACGGGACCTTTATCATGCCGGCTCTGGTTGTTGTGGCAGGCGTCGATTATGTGGGCTCATATACGGTTACCCTGAGCGAGGTGGAAAACGGGAGCATATCCGCTACCGGCGACGGCAGATTATATAACACGACATTCCGGGCGTATGAGGGTGATACGATCACTCTCTTCGCGGAATCCCGTCAATCCGACAAGGTCAGAGCAACCTGGCACGTGACATATACGGACGAAACGGGTGAGCACGAGATTGAGGTCAATGAATGGACCACCGAAAGCACCGGTCAGTTCATCATGCCTGCCGCAAATGGCGTCAGTGCGCGGTTTGAGCCTGTTTATGACAGGATCATAAATGTGATCGCGCAGCAGTCTGAAAACGTGACCGCTGCTGCGGGAAGTGACGCAAAGTTTGACATTGTGACGGTTTCCGACGGTCTCACTTCCTTTACCGCGGTGGTAGTCGGCAATATCGACGCAGGCTCTGTTTCAAGTGTTTACAATTACACCTATGACCCCGGGATCAGAACGGTCACCGTGTGGTGTGACGAGGGAGAGACGATCCCGGCGGGTACCGTTGTCCTGACACTGAATTATGTTGCTCGGGAGGCAGGACATTACAACGTCCGTGTTATCACCACGTCCGCTGTCGGTGAGGGTATCCCATCCGGCGACTATGCACCTGCCGAGGGCAGTTTAACCGTCTGGCTGAAGGGTGACGTGAACCGTGACGGATATGTGACAAACTCGGATCTCATCATGGTGGCAAGACGCGTTGTGAGTCTCGTCATCTTCGACAGTGAACAGATGAAGATCGGAGACATGAACGATGACGGTAAGATTTCCAATCAGGATATCATCGCAGTTGCGAGGATAATCGTAGGACTGGCATAAATTCATAACAAAAGAACAAGGGCTCCTTCGGGTGCCCTTGTTTTTACTGCATAAAAGGATTACGGAAATATGAGTGCGGGTGCTTCAGTTGTTTATCAGAGTCCTACGACCTTTCTCGCTACGCTTATGATATCCTTGTTGTCTATTACCTTGTCGTCGTTCATGTCGCC
>JAFRUW010000100.1 GCA_017438675.1 Oscillospiraceae bacterium
GGCAAAAAAACTCACCACGGCTGAGATCCGCGACGCGCTGGCGCAGCACTACGAGGGCGCGGAATTTGTTAAGGTCGCCCCGGAGCTGGGAAACGGCACCCTGGAATCAAACTTCAACGCCGGGACAAACATGATGGAGCTCACCGTCTGCGGAAACGACGAGGAGACCCTGATCGTGTCAAGATTCGACAATCTGGGCAAGGGCGCTTCCGGCGCGGCGGTCCAGAACATGAATATCATGCTTAATTTCGAAATCACAAAGGGACTTAAATAATCATTCGATCCCGCAATGCCGGGATCAGAACGGAGATCACCATGAAATATATTGACGGCGGCGTCTGTGCCGCGCAGGGATTTAAGGCGGCGGGACTCCACTGCGGCGTTAAATCCCACAATACGGATAAAAAGGACGTGGCCCTCATAGTCTCGGACTGTGACTGCACCGCCTCCGCGGTCTACACCAAAAATGTGGTGAAGGCGGCTCCCCTCCACGTTACAAAAGCTCACCTCCGGAACGGTGTGGCAAGGGCGATAATTGCGAACAGCGGCAACGCCAATGCCTGCGCGCCAAATGGTGAGGAAAGCGCCGAAAAGATGTGCGGCTTTGTGGCTGACGCTCTTGGCATCCCTGCAGAGAACGTCATCGTCGCTTCCACCGGCGTCATCGGTCAGACCATAAACACATCAGTCATCGAGGCCGGTGTTCCGGAGCTTGTGAAGCTTCTGGACTGCAGCAGGTCCCAGGACGCGGCGGACGCCATCATGACCACCGACACCGTCAGGAAAGAGGCGGCTGTGGAGCTTGAGATCGGAGGCAAAACCGTCCGCATCGGCGGCATTTCCAAGGGCAGCGGCATGATCCACCCCAACATGGGTACCATGCTCTGCTTTATCACCACCGACGCCGCCATCTCCGCCCCCATGATAAAGGCGGCGCTCCTTGAGACCGTGAAGGTCACATTCAACCGCATTTCCGTGGACGGGGACACCTCCACCAATGACATGTGCGCCGTCATGGCGAACGGCCTTGCGGGAAACGCTGAGATCACAGAGCAGAACGAGGATTACAGCATCTTTGTAAACGCCCTCGCCGACCTCTGCCGCACTCTTGCTCGGCGCATGGCCGCCGACGGCGAAGGCGCAAAGCACCTTATCACCTGCACCGTCTCCGGGGCGGATTCCGTGGAAAAGGCAGAGACCATTGCCAAGTCCGTCATCTCCTCCACCCTCACGAAGGCGGCAATCTTCGGTTCCGACGCCAACTGGGGCCGAGTTCTCTGCGCCATGGGCTACTCCGGCGCGGAGTTCGATCCCGAAACCGTTGACGTTTCCTTTAAATCCCAGGCCGGGGAGATCCAGGTCTGCAAAGCGGGCAGGGGCCTTGACTTTGACGAGGATCAGGCAAAGAAGATACTCACCGAGCCCGAGATAGAGATCCTCATAACCCTCAAAGAGGGCAACAGCGAATGTACATGCTGGGGCTGCGATATAACTTACGAATACATCAGGATAAACGGCGATTACAGAACCTGAGGAGGATAAAGCCATGCCGAACAATCTGAACAACATAGAAAGAGCCAGCACCATAATCGAGGCATTGCCTTATATACAGAAATTCCGGGGCAAGGTGGTCGTAATCAAGTACGGCGGCAACGCCATGATAAGCCCCGAACTCAGTGACGCCGTTATGGAGGACATCATCATGCTCTACCTTATGGGCATCAAGGTGGTCCTCGTCCACGGCGGCGGTCCCGAGATAAACGACATGCTGAAAAAGATCGGCAAGAAGTCCGTGTTCAAAAACGGCCTGCGGTACACCGACGAGGAGACTATGTACGTAGTGCAGTCCGTCCTCTGCGGCAAAGTCAACAAGGACCTGGTGTCCACTATCGTCCGCAAGGGCGCGAAGGCCATGGGCCTCTGCGGCATGGACAACGCACTCCTTTCCGCAAAAGCTCTCGACCGGGGCGACGGCGAGGATTACGGCCTTGTGGGCGAGCTTGTAGAGGTCAATACCGACGTTCTTATCGATGCCATGGAGAATAACTACATCCCCGTTGTGGCGTCTGTGGCCCACGGTATCGACGGCAACAACGCATACAACATAAACGCCGATACTGCGGCTGCCAAGATCGCCTCCGCTCTGAAGGCGGAAAAGCTCATCCTTCTCACCGACACCCAGGGCGTTCTCAAAGACCCCTCTGATCCCTCCTCTCTTATTAAGCGCATCTATGTGTATCAGATCAAGCGGTATATCGACGAGGGCGTTGTCACCGGCGGCATGATCCCCAAGCTCACCTGCTGCGCAGAGGCAATCAACGGCGGCGTCACCCGTACCCATATCCTTGACGGACGTGTCCCCCATTCCATCATCGTTGAAATGCTCACCGACGAAGGCGCGGGAACAATGATACTGTAATTCAAATCGAACCTTGCGATTTCTTCCAGACTGCAAACAAAAACCCTGACACGGGAAAAGCCTCGCAGAGTTTCGCGAAGGAAAAAAGATTTAAATCCATTTTTCCCGGGAGCATGTATCACGGGAGAGTAATCACCGGATAAATCAACATCGTGCAGATTGCGAGATGTTTTGAGCTGTAACTAGGCATCTTTTTTGCAGGAATACTTTGTGTATTTCAAGAAAAAGTAACGAAGTTACAGGTCATAAACAGCCGCAAGATGCCGATGGGGATTTGTTCGTTGATTACTCATATACAGGAAAGCCGCAAACGTGCAAATTGAATTATCCTTAAACAATAATTCAAATCAATTCAATTTGTGCGATGCAGCGGCGCTATTCTCAAACAAAGCCCCTGCTTTGTTTGAA
>JAFRUW010000101.1 GCA_017438675.1 Oscillospiraceae bacterium
ACGAGTATGTATATGACGGCAGCGCGGAGATCAGCAACGTGGAGATCGACGCTTCGAGAGCAAACGCAACATACCGCTTTACCGATATCTACTGCCAACATTACTGGACTCCCGCCATTCCCTGAACTTAACGCTTTTAAAGCGTACCGGTCATCCGATCGGTACGCTTTTTTTGCATATTTATTCGTGCTTCTTGAAAGTTTGGATTTAATATGATATATTCAGACTATAAACTACGTGGAGATGAACTTTATGAAGCTTACAGATATTATCACCGGGGCAAAACCCAGTCTTTCCTTTGAGGTATTCCCACCGAAAACATGGGAAACCTACGACCAGATCCGCGATGCCACAGAGGAGATAGCAAGCCTTCATCCCAGTTATATGAGCGTAACCTACGGCGCGGGGGGCGGCACCTCCGACTACACGGTGTCCATCGCCGAGAACATACAAAAAAAGCACGGCGTACCCACTATCGCCCACCTCACATGTATTTCCTCATCCCGCGAACAGGTTAAAAAACAGCTTTCAAAGCTTAAGGACGCCGGAATCACCAATATCCTTGCTCTCAGGGGCGATCTGCCAAAGGACGGAAGCGCCAGGTCCACTGACTACAGCTATTCCTCTCAGCTTATAAAAGACATTATCGACTTCGGCGGCTTCTGCATAGGCGGTGCCTGTTATCCCGAGGGCCATCCCGACAGCAAAACGTGGATGGATGATGTGAAGTATTTGAAGGTCAAGGTGGACGCGGGATGTGAATTCCTCACCACACAGATGTTTTTCGACAACAACATTCTGTACAACTTCCTGTACAGGATCCGCGAGGCGGGAATAAACGTCCCCGTTGTGGCGGGAATTATGCCGGTCACCAACGCCGTTCAGATAAAACGTATCTGCGCCATTTCCGGCAACGCCCTGCCCCAGAGGTTTATTCGGATAGCCGACAAATTCGGAAACGATCCCAGGGCCATGATGCAGGCCGGCATCGCATACGCCACGGCACAGGTCATCGACCTTCTTGCCAACGGCATAAACGCTGTGCATATCTACTCCATGAACAAGCCGGAGGTGGCAAGGCAGATCAAAGAGAATCTGACCGGGATTATATGATTCGCACAGTAAAGTGGTCTGCCGGTGTACCGGAGCCCGACCTTAAGGAAACGCTCAGATATATGGGCGTCCGGGGAGATCCTTCGCCGGAGCTTGTGTCACTTGCACAGAAGGGCATTGAAAAAGTCAGGTCTCACGCCCGGTGCCGCGGCTGCTGGGCGCGGGTGCCCGTCGAAATTCCCGACGAAGACAGCGTTATCATCTGCGGGGAAACCGTACAAACAAAATCACTTGCGAGGCACCTTAAAAACTGCGGCGAAGCATATCTTATCGCGGTGACGGCAGGCATGGGTATCGACCGGCTCATACGCACAACCGCCGCTCTGTCCCAGGCGGAATGTCTGGCAATTGACGCGGCAGGCTCCTCAGCCGTTGAGTGGGCCTGTGATGAACTGAACCGTGAGTTGTGTGAAACCGCGTTATCCGAAGGAAAGTCACTCAGATGGCGGTTTTCTCCCGGCTACGGCGATTTCCCTTTAGATTATCAGCTCAGCTTATTTAAACTTATGGAACTGGGTAAAAACTTAGGCATTACCCTTAACGACAGTCTCCTGATGACCCCTATAAAATCGGTGACTGCTGTTATCGGTATTGAAAAAAGGCAGGATTGATATGGCATTCGATATAAATAAGGTTCTTGAAAAAGGCCCTCTGATATTTGACGGCGGAATGGGCACCATGCTTCAGGCCCGGGGATTAAAGCCCGGCGAGGCGTCGGAACAGTGGAACCTCACCCACCCTGATGAACTTGTCGCAATCCACACCGAATACTGCAGTGCGGGCAGCGATATAATCACCGCCAACACCTTCGGTGTAAACATGCTTAAATACGATGAAGAGACGGCGTCCAGTATGATAGCCGCCGCTCTCGACTGCGCGAAAAAGGCAAAAGCCGGGTTCCCCGACGGTGAAAAATACGTCGCTCTTGATATCGGGCCCACCGGCAGGCTCCTGTCTCCCTTCGGCGATCTCCCCTTTGAAGAGGCGGTGGAAGCATATTCTTTTATCGTAAAAGAAGGGTCAAAACACGGAGCCGACCTCATAATCATCGAGACAATGAACGACTCCTATGAGACAAAGGCTGCCGTCATCGCCGCAAAGGAAAACTGCGATCTTCCAGTTATAGCCTCCAATGTGTACGACGATCAGGCAAGGCTCCTGACCGGCGCGGACATTCCCGCCATGATCGCCATGCTTGAAGGTCTGGGCGTCGCTGCCCTGGGTATGAACTGCTCTCTTGGACCTGATCAGATGAAATCCCTCCTCCCGGAGTTTGTCCGTCACGCCTCCGTACCCATCCTTGTGATGCCCAACGCCGGCATGCCCAGGGTTGTGGACGGGAAAACATCATACGATGTTACGGCGCCGGAGTTCGGTAAGATCATGGCAGAGATGGTGTCCATGGGCGCTCATATAATCGGCGGCTGCTGCGGAACAACGCCGGACTATATACGGGAGGCCGTAAAAAGCATTGCGGGCATTCCCCTCTCCCCTGTCACCGACAAAAACGAAACTGTTGTTTCCTCATATACTCACGCTGTACGGTTTGAAAATGTACCCGTCCTTGTGGGCGAGCGTATAAATCCCACCGGCAAGCCCAAGCTCAAGGAAGCCATCAAGAAAGGCGATATCGGCTATATCCTGAGAGAAGGACTGGCCCAGGAGGAAAAAGGCGCGGATATTCTGGACGTAAACGTTGGTCTTCCCGGCATCGACGAGGCGGAAATGCTTTGCGCCGCTGTGAAGGAGCTGCAGGCTGTGACCGGGCTTCCCCTCCAGCTCGACACCACCGATGTAAACGCCATGGAGCAGGCCATGCGCTGCTATAACGGCAAGCCGCTGGTGAACTCCGTAAACGGCAAGCAGGAGAGCATGGACGCCGTTTTCCCCCTTGTTAAAAAATACGGCGGCACGCTGATTGCCCTTACCATAGACGAAACCGGCATACCCGGCACCGCGGAGGGACGTCTTGCCATCGCCGAAAGAATAATGAACGAGGCGGCGAAACACGGCATCGGCAAAAAGGATATAATCGTCGATCCTCTGGCGCTTACGGTGTCCTCCGACCCGAGAAACGCCATCGTTACCCTTGAGTCCCTGCGGCTTATAAAGGACAGGCTGGGCTTAAAGACAAGCCTCGGCGTGTCAAACGTGTCCTTCGGACTTCCCGGAAGGGATAAGCTGAACGCCGCGTTTTTCGTTGCCGCCCTGGAGAGCGGTCTGGGATGCGCCATTATGAACCCGTTCTCAGCCGACCTCATGGCGTCGTATCACAGCTGGAAGGCCATCCGGGCGCTGGATACGGGCTTTAAGGAATACATCGCCTTTGCTGCTCCGGCAGACGCGGAAAAGGCGGAGAAAAAAGCCGATCAGCCCACCGCCACCCTCCAGGGCGCCATCATCAGCGGCCTTAAGGATGAGGCGGGAATCGCGGCTGCAAAGCTCCTTGAAACGGAAGAACCCCTTGTCGTCATAAACGATCATATTATTCCCGCTCTCAACGTTGTGGGAAAAGGGTTTGAGGATAAAACCATCTATCTGCCCCAGCTCCTCATGAGCGCTGAAGCCGCTCAGTCTGCTTTTGAAAAGGTAAAGGCCGCTCTGCCCACAAACGACGGCGAAAAGGGCGACGCCATCATAATCGCCACTGTCAAGGGCGACATTCACGACATCGGCAAAAACATTGTGAAAGCCCTTCTTGAAAACTTCGGCTTCAACGTCATAGATCTGGGCCGAGATGTCGATCCCGAAATTGTTTGCAGCGAGGCGATAAAGCGCAAGGCAAAGCTTGTGGGACTGAGCGCACTGATGACAACCACGGTACCGGCCATGGATGAGACGATACGGCTCCTGCACGAAAAATGTCCGGGTGTAAAAACAATGGTGGGCGGAGCTGTACTGACCCCGGAATACGCCGAGGAGATCGGCGCAGATTTCTACGCCGCCGACGCCATGGAATCCGTCCGATACGCCCAGGAGCTGTTCGGCAAATAAAAACTTCAGGGAGTGAGTTTTTCTCACTCCCTGTTTTTTACTGCAAATAAACCTTAAGCCTCTCGATGTTCTGCTGCTCCGTTGTGATGAGCTTCTGAGCAAGCCCCGCCACCTGTGGATCGGGATTCTGATAGCCGTTCAGTATCTTGGTCATGTTCGTAATACCCATTGTGGAGCCGCGGATCATAATGTCGGCAAGATGGGACGTGTCACAGTTCATAAGGGTATTCATATTCACCGCCGCCTTCATGGTCATCTTTTTCATATCCTCGATGGGGTCGGGGGTGTTGCCCATCTCCGCAAGTCTGTTTGCCGCTTCCTTGCATATGGCGTCATATTCCCCTTCCTGAGTTCTGAGATCGTCCCTGAATCCGGGATGCTCCGTTTTGGGAAGGATATTTGCCACCGACTCTCTGCCGATCCGCGCTCCGCGGTAGATCGAATTGAGAACTGATGCTTCAGGTGTCTTTTGTGAATTTGTGTTTTGCATGTTGAACCTCCGGTTGTCTTTTTATGTAGTCTGTGCTAAAATGATAAGGATATGAATACCTGATTATTCTTTGAAAGGGAAATTATGGATTGGCTTGAAATTACCGTGAACACCACACCGGATGAGATAAGCGCGTTAAGCGACAGGCTTGAGGATCTGGGTGTTTCCGGACTGATAATTGAAAACGAGGCGGAATACAACGACTTTCTGGAAAATAACCGCAAATTCTGGGATTATGTGGATGAGGACTTTGAGAAATCCATCAAAAATCTCTGCCGCATAAAGTTCTACCTTGAGGATTCACCCGACGGTTATAATGATCTTGAACGCATAAAATCCGGGATAAACCGCGAGCCTGACGTTAAGCAAGTCAAGGACGAGGACTGGGAAAACAACTGGAAGGAATTTTACAAGCCCCTTGAAGTGGGTGAAAAACTCCTGATCGTTCCCCAGTGGGAAGAAGCTCCCGACGCCTGCGGGAGAAATATCCTGCGGCTGGATCCCGGTCTTATATTCGGTACAGGCTCCCACCCCACCACAAAAATGTGCCTGCGTGCTCTTGAAACCGTTGAGCCCGAGGGAAAGGACATCCTCGACCTGGGCTGCGGAAGCGGCATACTGGCCATCGCCGGAATCGTACTCGGTGCAAAGAGCGCCATGGGCTGCGATATCGACCCCAAGGCTCCCGAGATCGCATCGGCAAACGCCGCCCTCAACGGAATAAACGGGGACATTTTCAGCGTCACCTCCTGCGACGTGCTGAAAGACAGGTACATGCAGAAGAAGTACGAGGCAAAAAAGTTCCACATAGTTCTTGCAAATATCGTTGCCGATGTGATACTTGCCCTCACTCCCCTTGTAAAAAGCTGGCTCAGGGATGGCGGATACTTTATCACCTCCGGCATCATCGACGGGCGTGAAAATGAAATTGAAAACAAACTCATTGAAAACGGTTTTACTGTCATTGAACACTATAACGAAGATGACTGGCACTGCTTTCTGTGCCGGTAACAGAAAGGAACATTCTTATGGATAATTTAAAAGTCCTGATCCTTGCGGCGGGAAAAGGCACCCGCCTTGAAACAGAAGGCATCTCCCTTCCCAAGGTAATGCGTCTCGCACTTGGCCGTCCTCTCATCGGCTACGTCCTTGATGAACTGGGTTTTCTTGATAAAAAAGACATCGTCATTGTTGTCGGCTACCGCCGTGAGCATGTTATTTCCGCCTTTCCCGGATATAACTACGCAATCCAGGAGGAACAGCTTGGAACCGGCCACGCCGTTATGTGTGCCGCCGACTACCTGAAGGACTATGACGGCAATGTCCTCATCTGCTACGGCGACATGCCGCTGCTTAGCCGCGAGACATACACCGCCCTTGCCGAAACACATATGCGCGAGGGCAACGACTGCACTGTCCTTACCGGCATCGTTGAAGAGGATCTCCCCTACGGCCGCATAATCAGAGATGAAAACGGCGGCTTTGTGGAGGTTGTCGAGGACCGTGACTGTACCCCGGAGCAGAAGCTTATAAGGGAACTCAATATCGGCGTCTACGTCTACAAAACCTCCGAGCTCCTTGATTCCCTCTCCCACCTCAATACCGACAACGCCCAGCACGAGTATTACCTCACCGACGTACCGGCTATCATCCGCGCAAAAGGCGGTAAGATCGGAATCTGCAAGCGAAGCCTCGGTCATGAGATACTGGGCGTGAACACCGTTGCCCAGCTCAGGCAGGCTGAAGAATATTTAAGCGAAAGACTCTAATAATTATTGACTGTACAGCATATATATGATAACATTACAAAGTTTTATAACTGCATATTGTATATATGAGCTTACAGGGAGGATACATATATGTCAAAATACTTCGGAACAGACGGCTTCCGCGGTGAAGCAAACAAGGACCTTACAGTAGAGCATGCCTTTAAGATAGGGCGTTTTATCGGATACTGGTACGGTAAAGAGCACAAGGCAAAGATCGTAATCGGAAAGGACACAAGGCTTTCAAGCTATATGTTTGAATGCGCCCTGTCCGCAGGCATTACCGCCTCCGGCGGCGACGCGTACCTTCTCCACGTAACCACAACACCCAGCGTTTCCTATGTTGCCCGCACAGAGGACTTTGACTGCGGCATCATGATCTCCGCCAGCCACAACCCCTTCTATGACAACGGAATCAAGCTCTTGAACGGCGAAGGCGAAAAGATGGAAGACTCCGTCATCGACGAGGTTGAAAAATTCCTGGACGGCGGCGATATCCCCTACGCCACAGGTGAGGACATCGGCGTTGTGGTCGATTATTCAGCCGGCAGAAACCGCTACATAGGCTACCTCATTTCCCTTGCGACTCACTCCTACAGGGGCAAAAAGATAGGCCTCGACTGTTCCAACGGCAGCACATGGATGATAGCCAAAAGCGTATTTGACGCCCTCGGCGCAGACACATACGTTATAAACAACACCCCCAACGGAAAGAATATAAACACAAACTGCGGCTCAACTCACATTGAGCATCTGCAGCAGTTCGTTATCGACAACAAGCTGGACGTTGGCTTTGCCTTTGACGGCGACGCCGACCGCTGTCTTGCCATCGACGAAAACGGCAAAATAATAAACGGCGACCACATTCTGTACATCTACGCCCGCTATATGCAGGAGCGCGGCAAGCTGGGTGACACCAAGGTCGTCACAACGGTAATGTCCAACCTAGGCCTTTACAAGGCGCTTGACAGTATCGGCGTAGGCTACGAGAAAACCGCCGTCGGCGACAAGTATGTATACGAAAACATGCGGGCAAACGGTCATCTCATCGGCGGCGAACAGTCCGGTCATATCATATTCACAAAGTACGCGAACACCGGCGACGGTCTCCTTACAGCGATAAAGATCATGCAGGCCATGCTTGACAAGAAAATGCCCCTCTCTCAGCTCGCTGCCCCTGTCACCATCTATCCTCAGGTGCTGAAAAACGTCATCGTAGACGACAAGGACGGCACAATGAACGACCCCGAGGTAAAGAAGGCCGTAGAGGAAGTTACCAGACGACTCGGCGATGACGGACGTATCCTTCTCAGAAAGAGCGGAACCGAGCCCGTTCTCCGTGTCATGGTTGAGGCAATCGACCCCGACAAGTGCGAGAGCAACGTTGATTATGTCATCGACGCAATGGCAAAACAGGGCCATCTCATTAAGGTAAAGCCCTATCAGAAGATATAGTTTACCCCCGGCTTCCCTGTCGGATCTTATACCCTTTGGAGCATTATATGAACTACAATATCGAAAACACTTTGAAAACCCTTATCGACAAGGGTGTGACAATTATTGACCCGAGGCAGGTATATGTGGCGCCTGAAGTTGACCTTGACCGGATATATCCCGAAAGCGTCCTGTATCCCGGCGTCCGTCTTACCGGAAGCAATACTCTTATAGGCACAGGCGCGAAAATCGGCACTGAAGGCCCCGCCACGGTGAATGATTCCGTAATCGGTGCCGGAGCAGCAATTGCAAGCGGTTATGTCACCGAGTCCACCCTTCTTCCCCGGGCCAAGGCCGGCGGAAACTGTCATTTCCGCGGCGGCACACTTCTTGAGGAAGAGGCCAACACCGCTCACGCCGTGGGCCTCAAACAGACAATAATGATGTACGGCGTGACCATGGGCTCTCTTATAAACTTCTGCGACGCTCTGCTTTCCGGGGGCATCTCCCGAAAGATCCACACAGAGGTGGGCAGCGGCTTTATCCATTTCAATTTCACCCCCTGGGGAAACTCCGGCGATAAAGCCACCCCGTCCCTTATCGGCAACGTCACCGAGGGCGTATTCCTCGACAAGCCGCCCGTCTTTTTAGGCGGCATGTCCGGTATAGTCGGTCCGAAGGAGATCGGCTTCGGTTCCATGACCGTTGCCGGGCAGGTGGTCAGAAGATCTGTCCGCAGCGATACCATGTATTCCGGGGAGACGCCGGGCTTTGAAAGGCACTTCTCCCGTGCCGATACACGTCCCACCGAAAAGCATATCAACTCAGTCAGATCACGCAACATCGAATACCTTGCCCAGCTCTTCGCTCTCAAGGCCTGGTATTTGCAGGCAAGGCTGATCCGCAGCAAGCTTGCAGGAAACGATGAATTGTCCGTTGTATACTCCGGTGCTGTCGAAACCCTTGACAGTTGCATAGGTGAGCGTATAAAACGGTATAAAAGCTTTGCCGATCAGTGGGACGCTCAGCCCATAAATGATTCCATTCTCTTTGAAAATGCGCCTGAATTCGGCGGTTCTGTAAACTGGAAGCCTGAGACTGAGTATGACAACTGGATCTGGAGCCTTGAGAAAAACGAAAAAGCCCTCCTCCATGACTGGCTCGTCTCCTGTGCCGACAAGATCAGGAACGGTTTATGATTTTAAAATCGTATTGCAGTGTATTTAATAACAGCATTTAGCGTATAGTACGATTTCCTGATTTTATATCATTATACTGAATCGCGGTTTAAGGCCGCAGCAAAGACTTCAGATCTTTGCTGCGGCCTGTTTTTTTGCAAAAACGTTTAAAGAAATACATGAAGAAAACCGGCGACAGGACCATGAGACTTGCTGCCGACGACGGAACTGTATTTGAGATCGATCAGGCCGGTGAAAACGGTAAGTTTTATATATAAGTCGTCAATGAAAACAGGTGGCTTCAGTATTCCGGATCGGGCGGCGGCATCAGGCTATACAGTAATAATAATAACGCGACCAACAGCAAAATATCCATTACGATGGTAATCGAAGATTCCGTTGAATTCGATCCCTACGGTCTGGACGGCAAAACATACGGTATTGCGTACCACACGGAAGATGTCAAAGCCGCGGCTCTCACCGCCGAGATGACCTTGAACAGGATCGTTTCCGATAAAATGATAGTAAGACGTGACATTCTGGACAACTCCGGCAATCTGCTTGTTGCTCCGGATAAAGATATCGTCGAATGGACATTTAAATGCGTTGAAGGCAATAATTATTACATATGACCGGCATTAACGGAGAAGAGCTTCCCGATTCCAATCCGCGCAAGGGCGAGGCGATCTATTCAATTCCCGCCCCTTCCCCCCGCAGGGGATCTCCCGAGTCCCCTGCTTACCCCGTTC